>NZ_MUFL01000059.1:0-22970 GCF_001995355.1 Salinivibrio sp. PR919
CTTACATATAGTTAACATTTAGTCGGAAAGGCTTGAATATGCAAGCATTCACACTGTAGAACGAACAAGGAGTGCTACACGTATAAGCGAGGCATAGATAATGGTAGAGAGGGGGCATAAACGTAGATAACTAATGCACGTTGTGTGATGGTTCTCATGTTTTAGACAGGATTTTTGTCGTGTTAATACCGAGTAGCGTACTGTGATAGAGTAATTGATTTGCAAGCCTTTTTTATGCTGTCGACCGTTGGCTTGAGTGAGGTGTCTAGCAAAGCAGTAACAAAAACTCCATTTTAAACAGCTGTTTATATCCCTTTATCGATTTAATTATCATTATTATCGTCCTGAGAGTTTGAGTTCAACTATTCTTATCGGGTAATGTCGAGTGGGAGACAGCCGCTGCTTTGCAGTCCTGGAGGAGAGAGCATCGTGTTGCATAGTAAAGAAATCTTGATCGTTGAAGACGATCCCGTATTCAGCCGTATGATCGCATCGTTTCTCGAGCGTGAAGGCGCGACGGTGCGTGAGGTTGAAAACGGATTAGAGGGATTGCAAGCGCTTCGTCAATCCATTCCCGACTTACTGATTAGCGATTTATCCATGCCAGTGATGACTGGCCTAGAATTTGTTGAAGAGGTGAGTGTGGAGTATCCCATGTTGCCGATGATTGTTATCTCCGGCACGGGAGGAATGACGGATGTTGCCCAAGCATTGCGGTTTGGCGTGAAAGATTTTCTGATTAAACCGATAGAAGATATTAGTGTGGTCAAAAAGGCCATTGAGACGGTGATTGATGATGCCAACGATGATGTCCGCGCGAATGACGATTTCAGTCAGCAGTGGTTTAAAGTGTGTGAAGATGCTGACCGCGGTGCCTCAGAGAACGAGCTTAAATGGCATTTAGATGCACTGAAGCATAACCCCGGCAGTGCACGTGAGCTTTTAATGGGATTGATGCCTGAGCCAGACTCTCAGCAAGGCGCGTGGCGCTTGTCCTATCATTCGCTCCAATCGGCCGACGCGAATCCGATTGTGCTCGATTACACGTGGCTGATGGGTGGAAAAATGGCCTTTTACGTTGTTGATTCTGCCTCGGCGGGAGAAGATGGAACGGCAACGACATTAATGATCCGGGCATTTTTCAATGAGTTTGTGCGTACCCAAGATGTCAATGAGCGTGGTTTTCTCACCTTGGTGAAGCGCATCGAAGATGCGATTCGGGCTTCATCTTATGCCTCTCCAATCCGAGCCATGTTTGGCGTACTAAATACTGTCGACAATCAGCTGGAGATCTTCCCGGCGGGACTCACCGCAACGGTTGATAGCTGTGGAACAACAAGCTTGTTGCATAGCGCGCACTGGTTAGGGAAAGATGCCATTCATAGCCAGTTCCAATATGTCGATATGGGGGCGGGCGATGCGCGCGTATCACTAAGTGAAGTCGGACTGAACAGCTTCAGTGTGGATATCCAAAGAATTGCATAAAAAATAGTGCGGAAGCCGCGTTATAATGCGGCCTCCAGCCTTGCTGCATTGTGTTAACATCCGTATACTCATGTCGCTGTGTTGCTATGATTAAATGGCGTAGTGCGAAAGCCGATCTCAAGGACAGAACGACATGAAGCATTGGTATCTGCTCTACTGTAAACGCGCTGAACAACAACGCGCAGAGCAAAACTTAAAACGCCAAGGCGTAGACTGTTATTACCCCATCGTCACGGTTGAAAAACTTCGCCGTGGTAAATGCCAGCAAGTTGAAGAGCCCCTTTTCCCTAATTATGTCTTTGCTCACTTCGATCCTGAAGAAGTGCAATATACCTCTGTACGCWCAACGCGGGGCGTGGTCGATTTTGTTCGCCAAGGCGCCCATCCTATTCAAGTTGACCAATCGCTGATCCAGCAGCTTATGATCATGGAAGATAGCGACGAGCAGCGTGAAAAGCTTAATGATGGCTTTAAACCCGGCCAAGCGGTCACTATCCAAGCGGGGCAATTTGAAGGGGCGGAAGCGATTTTTAAGGAAAAAGACGGCGAGATGCGCTCTATTTTGTTGATCAAAATTCTTAATAAGCAGACTGAACTTCGCGTCGACAATCGATATGTGAGTGCTGGTTGAATCACAGAGCACGGCGAGTGACTGGCGTCAGGAGATTTAGGCCTCCTATATCTATGATGTCGGCCGCTCAATGCTATATATACATGCAGATGGCCTGACTGCTATTCCATACCGCTGATGTATTTCCCGGCATAGCAATTGTCTCGAAGCGTCAGAGCCGGAACCGGCGCTGTTGATGTAAAAAAGCCGGCGGTCAGCCAGCTTCTTCTCATCATGACACGATTAGGCGTCGTGGTATTGCTCGCAGGCCATCAAGGTATTCTCAATCAGTGTCGCCACCGTCATTGGGCCAACACCGCCGGGAACAGGCGTGATATGGCTTGCCTTTTCGTATGCCACGTCATAGTCAATATCACCGATTAGCTGGCCGTTATCCATGCGATTAATCCCCACATCAATCACAATTGCACCGGGCTTAATCCACTCGCCGGGAATAAATTTAGGTTTACCGACGGCGACCACTAACACATCGGCTTGACGTACATGCGCTTCGAGATCTTGGGTAAAACGATGGCAAGTGGTTGTGGTACATCCGGCGAGGAGCAACTCTAGTGTCATCGGACGGCCGACAATGTTTGAGGCACCGACCACAACGGCATGTTTGCCACGCAAAGGTACGTTGTAGCGGTCAAGTAAGGTGATGATCCCTTTTGGGGTGCAGGAACGCAGGGTTGGCATACGTTGGCACAAACGGCCCACATTGTAAGGATGGAAGCCGTCGACGTCTTTGTCGGGACGGATACGTTCAAGGACAGAGGTAGCATCAATGCCCGCAGGTAAAGGCAGTTGCACCAAGATACCATCGATGGTGTCGTCATCATTGAGTGTATCGATCAGCGTCAGTAATTCATGCTGAGAGCAGGTTGACGGCAAATCGTAAGAGCGAGAGACAAAGCCCACTTCATCACAGACGCGACGCTTACTGCCCACATAGACCTGTGACGCTGGATCGTCACCCACTAAAATCACGGCAAGCCCGGGCGCACGGCGTCCCGCTTCTTTACGGGCAGCAACACGTGCTGCGACTTCTCGACGCACCGTTTGCGCGATCAGTTTTCCATCAATGATTTGTGCGGCCATAAGTATCCTTTGGCTAAGAGAGCAAAAAACGGGTCGATATTGTGACAAACTTTGGGCTTAAAAGCTATTGCGCAAACGTTTGCTTTGAGTGGTTTGGTGGCAGAGAAACTGTCAAAGTCATTGTGAATCAAAGGTGTTGTGCCAGATATCGCCTTATATTGGTTGGAGGCACACCACACAAAAGGGCTTTTATGCCGCGCGAACTGGCGTGCTTTTGAGCAACTGATTAGACATTTCGGTGAAAACCGTTGACGACGCCTGACCTCGCTTTATAATCCCCGCTGCATATCTATTTTGCGCCCTTAGCTCAGTTGGATAGAGCAACGGCCTTCTAAGCCGTGGGTCACAGGTTCGAATCCTGTAGGGCGTGCCATTTCTCTTGTTCTCGCTAGTGAAAATAGTCTCCCATTTCTGCTCAAAATCTAACCAAACAGTGCAAAAACACAAAAAGATGTGATCTTGCCCGGTTGAATTGTGAGATATCACCCCAATTTCGATATTGAAACGCCATCGGTCGCCCCTTGTCTCGACTCAGTTGACGGGTGCCGCTATAATAGCGCGTCTTAATTTTCAGTCTCGGATGAGATAGCTCGATACGCCAATTGCGTGTATCCGGATTCGCAGGGGCTATGACGGATTCATAGCTCGGATGATGACACCAGTAAAAACTGGTCAACATCACTCAGTACCCCTGAGTAAATTTGAGGTTAATTTTATAATGCAAGTTACCGTTGAAACCACCGAAGGCCTAAAGCGCCAAATGACCATCACTGTGCCTGCTGCAAACATTGAAGACGCAGTCACGAAAGAGCTACGCAACATTGCTAAAAATCGTCGTTTTGATGGTTTCCGTAAAGGTAAAGTACCTTTGAAAATGGTTTCTCGCATGTATGGCGATGCAGTACGCCAAGACGTGCTGGGCGAGGTAATGCAGCGTCATTTCATCGAAGCCATCATCCAAGAGAAAACTAATCCAGCAGGCGCGCCAACCTTTACACCGGTAGAGAATGAAGCGGGTAAAGATCTGGTATTCAAAGCTGAATTTGAAGTGTACCCAGAAGTTGAACTGCAAGGTTTGGAAGCGATCGAAGTTGAAAAACCGCACGCAGAAGTACAAGACAGCGACGTTGAAGAAATGCTGACTACCCTGCGTAAGCAGCAAGCGAACTGGGTTGAAGCTGACGGTGAAGTAAAAGAAGATAGCCGTGTAACGCTAGACTTCACAGGTACCATTGACGGCGAAGAATTCGAAGGCGGTAAAGCGGAAGGCTTCCAGCTAGTCATGGGCCAAGGCCGCATGATCCCTGGTTTCGAAGATGGCTTGGTTGGCAAAAAAGCGGGTGAAGAATTCACTATCGACGTCAACTTCCCAGAAGACTACCACGCTGAGAACCTAAAAGGTAAAGCGGCGCAGTTCGCGATCAAACTTCACACTGTTGAAGCGCAAGAATTGCCAGAGCTAACTGAAGAGTTCGTTCAGCGCTTCGGTATTGCGGATGGCAGCGTTGAAGGCCTAAAAGCCGAAGTCCGTAAGAACATGGAACGCGAGCTGAAGCAAGCGATCAAAAACAAGATCAAAGAGCAAGTCCTTGACGGCTTGGTTGAGCAAAACCAAATCGACGTACCGTCTGCCTTGATCGATCAAGAAATCAATGTTCTGCGTCAGCAAGCGGCTCAACGCTTTGGTGGCAACATGGACAGCGCATCACAACTGCCACGTGAGCTGTTTGAAGAACAAGCCAAACGTCGTGTTAGCGTTGGCCTGCTGCTGGGTGAAGTGATCAAAGCAGAAGAGCTAGAAGCAGACGACGAGCGAGTTAAAGCTCTGATCGAAGAAATGGCTTCTGCATACGAAGATCCAGCAGAAGTGGTTGCTTACTACGAAAAAGATCAGAAGCTGATGGAAAACATGCGTAATGTCGCGCTTGAAGAGCAAGCGATCGACGCGCTGTTGGGTAAAGCGAAGGTTTCTGAAGCCAACGTTGGCTTTAGCGATCTGATGAACGCAGCACCACAAGCGTAAAAACGCAATAAAAAACGTGGGTGTTGTCATTGACACCCCGTTCATGTATCTGCATAAAATGGCCCTAATGACTTGTCATTTGGGCCATTTTTTCCGTCTAAGGTTCTATTCGACTGTCCGCCAATCATGCGATAGCGAAGGTAACTTTTGCTTAGAAAATTGTCGATGAATCATCCAGCTGCGATCAACGACATAACATTTTAGTGACCTGTTACAGCGTTTTATGCTAAACCTTGGTTAAGGCGAGAGTTAACGAATTCGATTAGGGATATTACGCTATGAGCAATCAAGATAAACACGCAATGCCCCCCATCATGGATGCTTTGGTTCCCATGGTGGTTGAACAAACATCGCGAGGAGAGCGTTCCTACGATATCTACTCCCGCCTGTTGAAAGAACGCATCATTTTTCTCACTGGTCAGGTAGAAGATCAAATGGCCAACCTGATTGTGGCCCAGATGTTGTTCTTGGAGTCGGAGAATCCAGAAAAAGATATTTATCTATATATCAACTCCCCAGGTGGTGTGGTGACCGCCGGTATGGCAATTTATGACACCATGCAGTTCATCAAACCGGATGTGAGCACACTGTGTACAGGCCAAGCCTGTTCAATGGGCTCTTTCCTACTTGCGGGGGGGGCAAAGGGTAAGCGTTATTGCCTACCAAACTCACGCGTGATGATTYACCAACCACTTGGCGGTTTCCAAGGGCAGGCGTCAGATATTGAAATCCATGCCAAAGAAATGATCAAAACCAAGCATCGCCTGAATACCTTGCTGGCAGAGCATACGGGTCAGCCGATGGAGATTATCGAACGTGATACGGACCGCGATAATTTCATGTCTGCTCAAGAAGCGGTGGACTATGGCTTGGTTGACGCCGTACTCAATCAACGAGATTAAACCAGACGAATACCCTACATGCTTGGCGTGACAGCGGAAAAGACCATGGCTCGCCGGATTACATCCAAACATGGATGTAATGCTAGAGCGCACGGAATCCGGTATTGTTGCGCCAAGTAGAAAAGGTATACCGCTATGCATTGAAATGAGAGGATAACTTCTCATTCCCACACATGTGAGCGGGTGTCGGGTCGGAAAAAGTGGCCGATTTGTTGTAAACTCAACAAAAGGCAACGATGGGCAAACGCCCCAAAGAGGTTAGCGAATGACAGACAAGCGAAAAGACGGTGGAAGCGGCAAGCTGCTTTACTGCTCGTTCTGTGGTAAGAGCCAACATGAAGTTCGCAAGTTAATTGCTGGGCCATCGGTCTACATTTGCGACGAATGTGTCGACCTATGTAACGACATCATCCGTGAAGAAATCAAAGAAGTGATGCCAAAGCGTGAAGGGGATGCCCTTCCTACGCCGCGTGAAATCCGTGAGCATCTGGATGATTATGTTATCGGCCAAGAGCAAGCCAAAAAGGTACTGTCGGTTGCCGTGTACAACCACTACAAACGCTTGCGCAATGGCGATAAAAGCGCCGACGGTGTTGAACTTGGCAAAAGTAATATCTTGCTGATAGGCCCGACGGGTAGTGGTAAAACCCTACTGGCTGAGACGCTTGCGCGTTTCCTTGATGTACCATTTACCATGGCGGATGCCACCACATTGACCGAAGCGGGTTATGTCGGTGAAGACGTCGAAAACATTATCCAAAAGCTGCTGCAAAAGTGTGACTATGATGTCGCCAAAGCAGAGCGCGGCATTGTATATATTGATGAGATTGACAAAATCTCACGCAAATCCGATAACCCATCGATCACGCGAGACGTATCGGGTGAGGGTGTGCAGCAAGCCCTACTCAAATTGGTAGAAGGGACAGTCGCATCGGTTCCACCTCAAGGTGGCCGTAAGCATCCGCAACAAGAGTTCTTGCAAGTTGATACCTCGAAAATCCTCTTTATCTGTGGCGGTGCATTCGCTGGATTGGATAAAGTGGTTGAGCAGCGTGTCGATAAGGGATCTGGCATCGGTTTTGGTGCAGAAGTCCGAGGTGCAAGCGACAAGTCAGCGGACGAGTTTTTCGGTAAAGTTGAACCAGAAGATTTGGTCAAATACGGCTTGATCCCTGAGTTTATCGGCCGTTTACCTGTCACTGCGGTGCTTAAAGAATTGGACGAGCATGCGCTTGTACAGATTTTGCGAGAGCCGAAAAACGCGCTAACCAAGCAATACAGTGCATTGCTAGAGTTAGACGGGGTTGAACTTGAGTTCCGTGATGACGCGCTTCGTGCCATCGCTAAGAAAGCCATGGAACGCAAGACAGGTGCTCGCGGTCTACGCTCAATCGTAGAAGCTGTGTTGTTGGATACCATGTACGACTTGCCATCGAGTAAAGAGGTAAGCAAGGTGGTGATTGACGAATCAGTGATCCGTGGTGAGTCAGCGCCGCTATTAATATATGAACACGCTGATAGCCAAGCAGCTGGTGGTGAATAACCGCGAGTATTGCGTGTAACCTTATCAGTGGTAAAAGAAAAGGGAGTGATTGCTCCCTTTTTTATTTTCTGGCGGTGGAGCCGTTGAAACCTGTCCAACAGTCCCCATATACTCTTAATCAGATTGAACGGAAGAGAGAAGCATATGAACTTGGAGCGTTCCGAGCGCATTGAAATTCCGGTGCTGCCACTTCGGGATGTGGTGGTTTATCCTCACATGGTGATACCACTCTTTGTGGGAAGGGAAAAATCGATCCGCTGTTTAGAAGCGGCGATGGACAATGACAAACAAATTCTGTTGGTGGCGCAAAAAGATGCCGCCACCGATGACCCGAGCATCTCTGACTTGTACACCGTTGGTACGGTGGCGACGATCCTTCAGCTTCTTAAACTTCCGGATGGTACGGTTAAGGTGCTGGTTGAGGGGATGCAACGTGCACGTATTGACCAGTTTAGCGAAGACGACTTCTTTACGGCGGAAGCCGAGTATCTTACCACGCCAGCTATGGATGAGCGTGAGCAAGAGGTATTGGTTCGCACTGCGATTAGCCAATTTGAAGGCTTTATCAAGCTGAATAAGAAGATCCCGCCGGAAGTGTTAACGTCATTAAATGGGATTGAAGAAGCTGCTCGCCTAGCTGACACCATCGCGGCTCACATGCCGTTAAAACTGCAAGATAAGCAAAAAGTTCTCGAAATTATCGACATCGCTGAGCGCCTTGAATACTTGATGACCATGATGGAGTCAGAAATTGACTTGCTGCAGGTCGAAAAGCGTATTCGTGGCCGCGTGAAAAAGCAGATGGAGAAAAGCCAGCGCGAGTACTACCTCAATGAGCAGATGAAAGCCATCCAAAAAGAGTTGGGTGAGCTGGATGATGCTCCCGATGAGTTTGAAGCGCTGAAGCAGAAAATCGAAGAATCTAAAATGCCGCAAGAAGCTCGAGAAAAAACCGAGCAAGAATTGCAGAAGCTGAAGATGATGTCGCCAATGTCGGCAGAAGCGACCGTTGTGCGCAGCTACATCGATTGGATGATCAGTGTGCCTTGGACCAAGCGTTCTAAGGTTAAAAAAGACCTCGCCAAAGCTGAAGAAGTACTCAATGCTGATCATTATGGCTTGGAGCGTGTTAAAGACCGTATCCTTGAGTACCTCGCAGTGCAAAACCGAATGAACAAGCTCAAGGGCCCCATCTTGTGCTTGGTTGGTCCTCCGGGGGTAGGTAAAACCTCTCTGGGACAGTCGATTGCACGCGCCACTGGGCGTAAATATACCCGTATGGCGTTGGGTGGAGTGCGTGATGAAGCGGAAATCCGTGGCCACCGCCGCACCTACATAGGGTCGCTGCCGGGTAAATTAATCCAGAAARTGGCGAAAGTGGGTGTTCGCAACCCGCTGTTCTTGCTAGATGAAATCGACAAGATGTCATCGGATATGCGTGGCGATCCGTCTTCGGCATTGCTTGAAGTTCTCGATCCTGAGCAAAACAACGCCTTTAACGACCATTATCTGGAAGTGGATTACGACTTGTCAGACACCATGTTCGTGGCAACGTCGAACTCCATGAATATTCCTGGCCCGTTATTGGATCGGATGGAAGTTATTCGTTTGTCTGGCTACACCGAAGACGAAAAACTGAATATTGCTAAACGTCACTTGATTGACAAGCAAGTGAAGCGCAATGGCTTGAAGCCTCACGAGATCACCATCGAAGATTCTGCCATTATCGGCATTATTCGTTACTACACGCGCGAAGCGGGCGTGCGTAACCTCGAGCGTGAAATCTCAAAGCTGTGCCGTAAAACCGTGAAAGAGATCTTGTTGGATAAAGATCTTAAAGCGGTCACAGTCACCGCGGATAACCTAAAAGATTACTTGGGTGTGCGCCGCTTTGACTACGGTAAAGCCGATGAGCAAAACCGAATTGGTCAGGTGACAGGACTTGCGTGGACAGAAGTGGGCGGTGACCTACTGACCATCGAGACTGAATCGATGCCGGGTAAAGGCAAACTCACCCACACAGGTTCGTTGGGTGATGTGATGCAAGAGTCTGTGCAGGCAGCCATGACTGTGGTGCGTAGCCGTGCAGATAAGTTGGGCATTAATAGCGACTTTTACGAAAAACGTGATATTCACGTGCACGTTCCTGAAGGGGCAACGCCTAAAGACGGCCCGAGTGCAGGTATCGCTATGTGTACGGCGCTGGTGTCGAGCTTAACCGGTAACCCAGTTCGTTCTGACGTCGCAATGACGGGTGAGATTACTCTACGCGGTGAAGTACTGCCTATCGGCGGCTTAAAAGAGAAACTGCTGGCGGCACGTCGTGGTGGCATCAAAACCGTGGTGATCCCAAAAGAGAATGAACGGGATCTTGAGGACATTCCTGACAATGTGAAAGAAGAAATCGACACTCATCCCGTGCGTTGGATTGATGAGGTTTTGACCATTGCGTTGGAAAATAATCCACTCGGTATTGAGCTAGTTAAGCCCGAAAAGAGTGACATGCAGCAAAATTAAGCAACGTAAAACGCTGACAGACCGCAAAAGGCTTGTCAGCGTTTTTTTTGCTAGCTAACGTTAAGTCGAAGCCTTGGCCCGCATGGGGTGGGCAAGGAAGCTTTCAACGTCTTTCGTCGATAAAGCGTCTTTTATTGATACCGCAAAATAATGGGATTTGCGGGGAAGTATTGTAAGGGGATGAAAAAGTGAATAAGTCGCAACTGATTGATCAAATCGCAGAGGGTGCCGATATTTCTAAAGCGTCGGCGGGCCGTGCATTGGATGCCTTCGTAGAAGCGGTTTCTGATACGCTGAAGTCGGGTGACCAAGTCGCTCTGGTAGGCTTTGGTACCTTCTCTGTACGCGAGCGTGCAGCGCGTACTGGCCGTAACCCGCAAACCGGTGCAGAGATTCAAATTGCTGCCGCCAAAGTACCTGGCTTCAAAGCAGGTAAAGCACTGAAAGACGCTGTGAACTAATCACAGCGTGAGCCATTGCCGAATTATTCAAGTTTGACTGGGTGTTAGAGCTGCAAAGCCAATAACAACCGCGTATAATCCGGCAAGAAGAGCGTAAAGGCGCATCATTCGATGCGCCTTTTTAGTTGATAAACCACCAGCCCAAATCAGTTGGAGTACCGGCCAGTTATGATGGAACGTATACGCGAAGGCACCAACAGCCTTGCGGTGAAGATCATTTTAAGCCTTATTATCTTTTCCTTTGCTTTTGCCGGGGTCGGCAGCTATCTGGCAGGGGGTTCCAACCCGCCCGCGGCAACGGTAGGCGATAAAGAAATTAGTCGTGCACAGCTTGAGCGTGCATACCAAAACGAACGCGCGCGCATGCAGCAGCAAGCCGGTGAGCTGTTCAATCAACTTCTGGGTGATCCTGAGTATGTGAAGCGTTTTCGTCAAAACATTCTCGACCGGATGGTTGACGATCTCCTGCTTGAACATGAAGCCAGTGAGCTCGGGTTACGTGTCAGTGACGCGCAAGTCAAAGATGCCATTCGTGCGATGCCACAATTCCGTCAAGGCGGACAATTCAACAATGAGCGCTATCAAGCCGCATTGCGCCAGACTGGGTTGAGCGCGGATGAGTTTGCCAACTACGTACGTACTGACTTAGTCCGTCAGCAGCTGCTTACGGCATTGCAAGCCTCTGAATTTGTGCTGCCGAGTGAGCTAGAAAGTCTCTACCGTCTAGAAGCGCAAAGCCGTGAAGTGCGCACTATCACGCTGCCGGTGGATGCATTTGCTGCCAAGGTGTCTTTGTCAGACGAGGAGCTTGAAGCTTACTATCAAGCCAATCAAGACGACTATGTGCAACCTCGCATGGTAAAAGTGGCGTATGTGGAGTTAACCGGTGAAGGGCTGGCTGACGATATCCAAGTCACTGACGAAGACATTGCCGCTTACTATCAAGAAAACCAATCGCAGTATGGTTCTCAAGAGCGTCGCAAAGTCAGTCATATTCTGATTGAAGGGACTGGTGACGACGCCAAAGCTCGTGCTGAGGCAGCACTTGAGCGCTTGAACCAAGGCGAAGACTTTAGTGAACTGGCACAGCAAGTCTCTGATGATACTTACAGTGCCGAACAAGGCGGATCACTGGATTGGATTGAGCCCGGTGTGATGGATCCTGCGTTTGAAAAAGCGGCGTATGCGCTAGCCAACAAGGGTGACTATAGCCAAGTAGTAAAATCAGACTTTGGCTATCACATCATCCGTCTGGATGATATCGATGCTGCGGATATCACGCCACTGAGCGAGGTGAAAGACGATATTCGCGTTGCGCTGCAGCAAGAGCGCGCGGCGGATCGTTTCTATGCTCAATCAACAAAGCTTGCCGAAGTCGCGTTTGAAGATGCCAATGGTCTTGAACCAGCTGCTGCTGCAATCAATGGTAAGGTACAAATCACTGACTTCTTTGCCCCAGAGCAAGCGCAAGGGGTAATGGCACGCCCAGAAGTGCAACAAGCGCTGGACAGCTATGACGTACGTGAAAATGGCCTGAACTCGGAACTGATCGAGCTTTCGGGTGAGCATGCCATTGTGGTCCGCTTGGATGATGTCAAACCAGAGAAACAACTGAGCTTTGACGAAGTGAAGGATCAGGTGGCACAGACCTTGGCTGCACAAAAAGGCCAGCAGCAAGCCCAAGAGCAAGCAGATGCTTTGCTGACACAGCTTGAAGCCAATGGTGCTCTGACTGATAGTGAATATACATTCAGCGAGCCACAAACCTTAAACCGTGTTGCTCAACAACGTGCGATTTCTGAACTGGCCTTTACCTTACCGAAGCCGGAAGCGGATACCTCGAGCTACGGGGTGACTACAGACGAGCAAGGTAATGTGGTGGTTGTGGCTCTGGATAAAGTGATTGATCCAGAGGTGCCTGAAATTAGCCCGCAAAGCCAAATGGCAGCCCGTGTTGCCCGTGCGATGAGCAATATGTCTTTATCAGCAACCTTGGAAGAGTTACGTAACCAAGTGGATGTCAATTACGCGGACTCAGACAGCCAATAAGCGGATAACGGCACACCGCGAGAGTTAGATGTCTCTCGCAGCAAAGTGTGCGAAACAACAAAAACGGCGTAGGACTTTTGTCCTGCGTCGTTTTTCTTTTTTTGAGCGCATGCAAGGCGTGTAGGAGTGGCGTAGGTTGAGAGCGACAATTCACCAGAAGAGGACACCAGATGAAACAGCTACTCACTTGCCTAATGTTTGCTCTCTCTTTGGTCTTGGCACCCACGGCGTGGAGCGCGGATGAGAGCGCGACTCCTGCGGCAGCTCAAGCGCAGACTATACAGGTCAATATCAACACCGCGGATGCAAAAACTCTCGCCGAAAAGTTAGAGGGCGTGGGGCCATCAAAAGCCGCCGCGATCATCGAATATCGCGATGACCATGGCGCTTTTCGCGCACCGGATGATTTGATTAAGGTTAAAGGGATTGGGAGCGCGACGCTAAAGAAAAACCGGGATCGTATCAAAGTCTAAGTGACCCTTACGCGCAAAGGTTTTGCACAACCTTTGCGCGAATAAGGCTTGAGTCTTTGCCTGCCAAGACACACAATGACTCCATAACCGTCAATGTAGCAGGATGCGATGACTCAAAAACAAAGCCACTTTTTTGCCCACCTCGCGCGGATGAAGCTGATTTATCGTTGGCCATTAATGCGCAATGTTTCCGCAGAAAATATCTCAGAGCACAGTTTGCAAGTTGCTTTTGTGGCGCATGCACTCGCGCTTATCAATAACAAGCGGTTTGGCGCAAATTATCAGCCCGATCGGATCGCGGTGTTAGCCATGTTTCATGACTGCAGTGAAGTGATTACTGGTGATTTGCCGACGCCGGTGAAGTACTTCAATCCTTCTATTGCGACCGAATATAAAAAGATCGAGAAAATGGCGGAGCAAAAACTGATTGCGATGTTACCGCCGGAGCTGCAAGACGATTACCGTAGCCTGATTGATTCAGACACGATCGATGCAGATGATTATTTGCTAGTCAAGCAAGCCGACACGCTATGTGCTTACCTCAAGTGTTTGGAAGAGATTGCGGCTGGCAATCATGAGTTTGAGCAGGCTAAAAAGCGCTTAGAGACGGCGATGGAAAAGCGCCGTTCGCCGGCGACCGATTACTTTATGGCGACGTTTGTTCATAGTTTTACCTTATCGCTCGATGAGATCAGTGACGATGGACTTTAATCTTCCTGACGCGTGGCAAGCGCGTCGCATGCGCAATGAAAATAAAAAGCGACGCAATGATAAACGCTCCGTCTATCAGCGCGATAGAGCGCGCATTTTACACTCGGCGGCTTTTCGCCGCCTACAAGCGAAAACGCAGGTGTTGGGGGCTGAACACAGTGATTTTTATCGCACTCGACTCACGCATTCATTGGAAGTGTCCCAAATTGGTACTGGGATTGTCGCGCAACTGAAAGAAAAGCAGCCGACCTTTCGAGCGCTGTTGCCTTCAACCGGACTGATGGAAAGTTTGTGTCTAGCGCATGATATTGGTCATCCGCCCTATGGCCACGGCGGCGAGATCGCACTGAATTACATGATGCGTGAAGAGGGTGGGTTTGAAGGCAATGCCCAAACGTTCCGTATTGTCACTTTGCTAGAGCCTTATACTCAGCATCATGGTATGAACTTAGCGCGAAGAACCTTATTGGGAGTGATGAAGTACCCTGCCTTAATCAGYGCTGCCCATAACGGACAATCGCCCACGCCGGTGACGGACTTTCGGCACTTGAAGGCGCGCGATTGGCAACCTGCTAAGGGCATTTATGATCATGATAGTGCGCGGCGCGACTGGGTTCTCGAACCATTATGTGACGCGGATAAAGCCCTCTTTTTAACCTTTCGTGATAACCAACCTGATGGCGAACACCGCAAAACCCGCTTTAAATCTTTAGATTGCTCCATTATGGAGCTGGCGGACGACATCGCTTATGGCGTTCATGATCTTGAAGATGCGATAGTGATGGGCTTAGTGAACCGAGAACAGTGGCAAGAAGCGGTTGCCAGTGTGCTCGCCGAGTGTGGCGATCCATGGTTAGAAAGCCATATTGGGGAGCTGAGTGAGCAGATGTTTGGCCCTCCTTATGAGCGCAAAGATGCGATTGGCGCGCTGGTGAATACCTTGCTCACGTCGGTTGAGATTGCGCCCACCGTGCAAGATGGGGCACAGTGCTTTCAATCACCGTTACTGGCGTGGAATGCGTTCTTGCCGGATGTGATGGCTGGTGTACTGGAGACACTGAAACGCTTTGTCAGTGAGTTTGTGGTTAAACAGCCAGAGCTTCAGGTGGTGGAGTACAAAGGGCAACAATTGGTGATGGAGCTTTTTGATGCGTTTGCCTCGGACCCGGAACGTCTCCTACCCAAAGATTACCGGCAAGATTGGCTGATAGCGCAACAGGCGGGAGAGTCAGGAATGCGCGTCATTGCGGATTATTTGTCGTCGATGACTGACAGTTTTGCCCAGAAGCTGCATAGCACCATGTTTACCGCCGCCAGCAATGGTCCGCTTTATGCGATTCGCTAGTCGTCCTGCTGGCCGGATTGAGTGTGTGATGCCGGCATAAATGCCAGTTGGCGCGCGATCATGGCCTTAAAGCTTGCGAGCAATGGCTGATAATACTCACTGTCACCACTGAGTTCGCTAAGTGCGGCAAATCCTGCCTCTAGGGTAGACAAGGCGCCCGGCTTGCGGCTTTTACGTATCCTGTATTGGCTTGATTGCATGGTGTTGATGGTAGCGGTAGGCAAGTCATGCAGGTTGGTTGAAAGCTGATACATCTTGTAGGCTTTTTTCCATGTCCCGTCGAGTAAGATAATCCCCCATGGCCGCGGCTTGTCTTCCTCGCCCAACGCCTCGGTCAGTGATGAAAGGGAGCAAGCGTGCTCGCCCGGATACAAGACGGCATAGCGTCGTTCCGATTGCGCGAGTGCATCGTTAAGCGCGGCATGTTGGCTGAAGTCCTCGCCCACCCAACACTGGCAATTATCCAGCGCAAGCGCGAGCAAACAAGCGCTGTTCTTAGGGTGTGAGACCTCATCAGGATGCTGCAGAATAATCACGGGAATGGCATTGGTCAGCGGTGTGACGGCATCGCACACACAAATCGCTTTGGCTTTATGACAAGACGCGCAGTATCGAGACATGATGATCGCTGGTTGAGAACGGAATCAAACAGCGTTTTACCGCTGCTTGATGAAAAACGCAAGTATCACGTAGCCACAGTCGTGACCTGGCTGTAGCCCGAGAGGAAGCGTTCAAAGCGGCTAATAGCCATTTCTAAGTCATCCACGCGAGGCAAGGTGACAATCCGAAAATGATCCGGTTTGGGCCAGTTAAAGCCGGTGCCTTGTACCATCAAGACTTTTTCTTGCAATAAAAAGTCGAGCATCATCTTTTCGTCATTGTGAATGTTGTAGCGCTTGGTATCGATCTTCGGGAACAGATAGAGCGCTCCTTTAGGCTTTTTGCAGCTTACTCCAGGTATTTGATTGATCAGCTCGTATGCCTTATCGCGCTGTTCTAATAAACGGCCACCGGGAAGAATTAACTCGTTAATACTTTGATAACCGCCCAATGCCGTTTGGATGGCATGCTGCATCGGCACATTGGCGCAAAGGCGCATCGAAGCCAGCATTTCTAAGCCTTCAATGTAGCCCCGAGCGTGCTGTTTGGGGCCAGTGACCAGCATCCAGCCAGAACGAAAGCCACAGACTCGATAGGCCTTAGACAAGCCATTAAAGGTCAAACACAACACATCAGGGGCCAAAGTGGCGATAGAATGATGCTGTGCGCCGTCGTAAAGGATCTTGTCGTAGATTTCGTCGGCAAAAATAATCAGATTGTGCTGGCGGGCTATCTCAACCACCTGCAGCAAAAAGTCGCGACTGTATACCGCCCCGGTTGGATTGTTCGGGTTAATGAGCACGATGCCGCGTGTTTTGGCAGAGATCTTCGCCTTGATATCATCAAGATCTGGATACCAGTCCGATTCTTCATCACACAAGTAGTGTACCGGCTTGCCGCCCGACAATGACACCGCCGCGGTCCACAGCGGATAATCCGGTGACGGCACCAACAACTCATCGCCGTTATTGAGCAAGGCCTGCATTGCCATCACGATAAGCTCTGAGGCGCCATTACCCAGATACACGTCTTCAACATCTAAGTCCATCAAGCCGCGTTTTTGATAGTGCTGAACCACCGCCTTACGCGCGGAATAAAGGCCTTTTGAATCGCAGTAACCTTGTGAGGTCGGAAGGTTACGGATTACATCGACCAAAATCTCATCTGGCGCATCAAAGCCAAAAGGCGCAGGGTTGCCGATATTGAGTTTTAAAATGCGGTGGCCTTCTTCTTCAAGCCGTTTGGCTTCTTTCATCACTGGGCCACGGATGTCGTAACAGACGTCATCCAGCTTGGCGGACATCCCGATGTGTTGCATTGACTTTCCTGTTTAGTAAAAGGTGAATATTGTTATTAGGCTTTTTTGGTAACTTACACTATTCGCGGTCTGATTCGAAAGAGATAAACGAATAAAGTTTTACCGATGGCTGTCGGGCAAAAAAATCGACCAAGTTCGACAGAAGACTGATCTAGCGCATGTTTATCCCCGCAGGGGACAGGTAGACTGACAAGCATTAATTACGTGCTACATAAAGCCGTACATGATTTGCGAATAGGACTGCCGCCCAATGCGGTTGGAGGATGTCGTGACTACCTTGATTCAAGCGGCCAATCAGTTACAGAGCCAGTTGGCAATATGCCAAGCTCCCGCTCTGTTACAAGCAGATTTTGACTGGCCGAGTAATCTTTCCCCGATTGCTTGGCTGGATGCCCAACCTGTCTTCCCTAAAATGTATTGGCAGTCGCGCGATGGCCGCGAAGAGGCATTGGTGTTAGGGGCGTGCCGCCGTTTTTCTCAGCTACATGAAGCGCAAGCTTCACTCACGCCACAGCAGCGAATTTGGGGATGTGTGGCGTTCGATGATGGTGCTGGGGATGGTGACTTTTTCCTGCCGGTCGTCGAGTTGATCCGCCGTGATGCGCATTGGCAGCTCTCTGTTAATGTGCAGGCGGGTGTGGATAGCCAAGCGATATTGAGCCAAGTGATCTGGTTGGGGCGGCCATTGGCCCCCATGCAGAGTCAAGTCAAACACGAAAACCATACCCCGACGTATCAGGGGTGGTGTCAATCGGTGACCACCGCGTTGGAGAAGATGGCATCGACATCGCTTAAAAAAGTGGTTTTAGCGCGACAAACACGGTTGACGTTGGATGCTCCCATTAGCGCCGGCCAGTTACTCAGTCACAGCCAGCAGCATAATGCAGAAAGCTTCCACTTTTTATTTGCGACTAGCGAGCAAGATGCATTTCTTGGCTCGACGCCCGAACGCTTGTATCGGCGCCGCGATTGTCGTGTCAGTACCGAAGCGGTCGCGGGGACCGTCAAGCGTGGCGCGACCTTCAGCGATGATCACCAATTAGGTGAGTGGTTGCTACACGACAATAAAAATATTCACGAAAACCAACTAGTGGTTGACGATATCTTGGCGGGAATACGCCGTCATGCACTCACAGTAACTGCCGATCCTGCTCCGCACTTAATGGTATTGCGTCATTTACAACATTTACGCCGCCGTATCAGTGCGATTGTCGGCCCCGGTGTGGACGATACGGTATTGTTAAGCGCCCTTCAGCCTACCGCCGCTGTCGCGGGGTTGCCGCGTGATTTAGCGCGCGCATTTCTTGCTCAATATGGCATTGTTCGCGGACGCTACAGTGGAGCGGTGGGGTATATCTCACAGCGTGAAAGCCAGTTTTGCGTTGCTATTCGCAGTGCGCAGCTTTCAGGCCATACCATTGATCTCTATGCGGGGGCAGGCATTGTGCCGGGCTCAGATCCGGATACCGAATGGCAGGAGCTAGATAATAAACTCACGACCTTGCGCCAATGTTTACCGGATGCCCCAGTGCCCCTCTCAGCTGAAAGAATGACAGGAGTGTGCGGATGACGCTGGCGCTCACCCACACATGGGCTGAAGTGATTATTGACGAGCTTACGCGACTGGGCGTGCAGCACATATGTATTGCGCCGGGTTCTCGCTCTACACCGCTCACGCTCGCTGCCGTGAAGCAAAGTCAGCATCCACGACGCGGCGTCACTTTGCACAGTCACTTTGACGAGCGCGGCTTAGGCTACTTAGCGCTAGGGCTGGCAAAGGCGCATGCGTGTCCGGTTGCGGTGGTTGTCACCTCTGGCACCGCGGTGGCGAATCTTCTCCCTGCGGTGGCGGAAAGCCGCTTAACCGGCGAACCTTTGGTGATCTTATCGGCCGACCGACCGTTTGAATTGGTTGACTGTGGTGCCAATCAAGCCATTGAGCAACCCCGCTTGTTTTCTTCCCATGTCACGCAAACGCTCTCGCTCCCAGCCCCTGAGACCGCCATGCCCTTGTCAGCACTCCTGAGCAAGGTTGATCATCTGATGGCTCAGCAGGCCCAGCATGGTGGCAGTGTGCATATCAACTGCCCGTTTCGAGAACCTTTCTATGGCGAGCGTGACCCCGCGAGTGAGCAATCATTGCGGGCCGGATTAGGACATTGGCTTACTGATGACAAGCCGTATGTGAGCATGATGCCAACCAGATCGCAGTGGCAGATGCCTGCCTCTTGGCAACATCTCGCGTCGCAAGCCAGCAAGGTGGTATTGATTGCTGGTGCGCTGCCGCCCAACGTAGGCGCGCAGGTGGGGCGGTTGGCAAGCGTCCTCGATGCGGTGGTGCTGGCCGACCCACAATCCGGCGTCAAAAGTACGGCGCCGGGGCATGATTTGTGGCTCAACGCGCCTAGCACTCGCGCGCTATTGGATGAGGCGGAGTGGGTTATTCAACTCGGTGGCCGTTTGGTGTCCAAACGGTTAGGGCAGTGGCTGGCCAACATAGAAGTGCCGTACTGGCTGATCACCGATCGGGAACAAGCGCTCGATCCTGCTCATCGGCCCAGTGAATACATACGGTTTATGCCCCAGCAATGGGGTGAAGGCCTAGATACGTTATCGGATGCGCTCACTCAGGTGCAACGGCCTGTAAGCGACTGGGCGCAGGCGGTGACTACAGCGGCACAGATACAACGGCAACACGTGTACGCAAAGGTGGAAGACAGCCTATCCGAACATCGTCTTTTTCAGTCTCTGCCTAAGTGGCTGCCCTCAGAGTGTGATGTGTTTTTAGGCAATAGTTTGACGATTCGCTTAGCCGATATTTGGAGTGAGCTGGTTGATTATCGCGTATACGCCAATCGAGGGGCGTCGGGTATTGATGGCTTACTCGCAAGTGCAGCGGGCGTGCAGCGAATGAACCAGCACCCGATGCTGGTGGTGTTGGGAGACACCAGCGCTTTGTATGATTTAAACAGCTTGGCGCTGTGGCGTGATGCACCAGCCCCCGCGGTTATTTTGATCCTTAATAACGACGGCGGTGGGATTTTCGATATGTTACCGGTTGAGCCATCTTTGCGAGATGCTTACTACCGCATGCCGCATGGTTTGGGCTTTGAACCGRCAGCAACCATGTTTGGCTTGCCTTACCACCAGCCCAAAGACGTAGTGAGTTTGAGCGAAACCTTGCAAGGGGCGTTACAGTCACCCGGCGCAGAGGTCATCGAAGTCAATACGCCTGCAGGCGAGGCAGGGAGTGTTCTGAACCGTTTATTGGCGGAGGTAGCGCATGGCTAGTCGGCTAACCTTTCGCCAAGGCGGAGATCCCAATGGGCCGCGGGTGGTGTTCTTACATGGCTTATTGGGTAGCGGCGACGATTGGCAAGCCGTAACTGCTGCGCTCTCCCATTGTCACTGGTTATGTCTTGATTTACCCGGACACGGTGAGAGCTGGACACAGCAATGTCAGCATTTTGACGATGCGTGTGACGCCATTTTGACAACCTGTGAGCAGGTATGGGGGCAGGAGCCAGCGCTATTAGTCGGTTACTCCCTCGGTGCGCGTTTAGCGATGCATTGCGCTACTTATGCACCCACTCGCTGGTCTGGCGTGTTGTTAGAAGGCGGTCATCCGGGACTTGCCGATAACGAGGCCCGTYAGCAGCGACTCGAACATGATAAGCAATGGGCCACACGCTTTCGTCATCAGCCGTTAGACGTGGTGCTAGACGATTGGTATCGCCAGCCTGTCTTTCAATCTCTTAATGAATCGGCCCGCTGCGCGATGGTTCAACGGCGCTTATCGAATCACGGTTCGGCCGTAGCGGATACCTTATTGGCCACGTCGCTTGGCCATCAAGCCGACTTACGCAGTGCGCTTAAACACTGTTTTCAACACGGGCTCGTCATTGACTACCTTTGTGGTGAGCACGATAAAAAATTCCATGCACTTGCCAAACACTTGCATCAAACCATTGGGATTGGTGTCACGGTGATCCCTGAAGCGGGTCACAACTGTCACCAATCAAATCCACAAGGCTTTGTACACGCATTACTCGCAAGTGCAGCTTTTCAGGGCGTTGCCCCAACCAACCTATAAAGGGGAGATCCTATGGCTATTACGCCGGGTATAACCGAACAAGAACTGTATGCACCCATTGAGTGGGTAGAGGCTGATCAGACATTCAGCGACATTCTTTACCATAAATCGGCAGACGGTATTGCGCGTATTACGATTAATCGCCCCCAAGTTCGCAATGCCTTTCGTCCCCAAACTGTCAAAGAAATGATGCAAGCGCTTGCTGATGCACGTTACGACAGTGATGTAGGAGTGATCATCTTGACCGGTTTAGGCGAAAAAGCCTTTTGTTCAGGAGGCGATCAATCCATCCGTGGTGACTACGGCGGCTATCAAGACGACGAAGGCACCCATCATCTTAATGTGCTGGACTTTCAACGTCAGATCCGTACCTGTCCAAAGCCTGTGATTGCTGCCGTGGCCGGTTATGCTGTAGGCGGAGGTCACGTGCTACATATGATGTGTGATCTGACCATCGCGGCCGATAATGCCCAATTCGGCCAAACTGGGCCTAAAGTGGGGAGCTTTGATGGTGGCTGGGGCGCCTCGTACATGGCCCGCATTGTGGGTCAAAAGAAAGCGCGTGAAATTTGGTTCCTATGTCGGTTCTATAACGCGCAAGAAGCGTTAGATATGGGACTAGTAAACACTGTTGTGCCACTTGCCGACTTGGAGCGCGAAACCGTGCGCTGGTGTCGTGAAGTGCTGCAGCACAGCCCGATGGCACTGCGTTGCTTAAAAGCCGCGTTGAATGCTGACTGTGACGGACAAGCTGGGTTGCAGGAGTTGGCAGGGAACGCAACCATGATGTTCTATATGACTGAAGAAGGGCAAGAAGGGCGCAATGCGTTCAACGAGAAGCGCCGTCCGGCGTTCAATCGTTTCCCACGCAATCCATGAGGTGAGTATGAGGCAGGCACGGATCTACCACTATAGGTTACCGATCCAGTCGGGCGTATTTGTGCGCGACCAGCGACTGGGTGAGCGGGAAGGGTTAGTGGTTGAGCTGAGCGAAGGCGCACGTCGTGGCTGGGGCGAAGTGGCGCCTCTGCCCGGGTTTAGCCAAGAGAGCTTTGCACAAGCACGCCATGCGTTGATTGCCGCTACCGCGGCATGGTGTGATCACCGCCATGTGGCGATGACGCAATTACCGCCCTCAGTCGCATGGGGAGTGAGTGTGGCGCAAGCGGAGTTGGACCAAAAGCTACCGATAGAGGCGACGTTTGCGACTGTGCCTGTCTGTACGGGCGATCCTGATGCGCTCTTACAAGCCTTGAGTGGACCCAGTCAAACGGCATCACCGCAAGCCAAGGTAAAAGTAGGCGAATATGAGGTGGCGCGCGATCGGTTGATGGTCACGACCTTACTGGAGGCTGTTCCGACATTAACCTTACGGCTGGATGCCAATCGGCGTTGGCGGCCAGAGCAGCTAAGCCAGTTTTGGCAAGGTTTGAGTGAGGCACATCAACAGCGGATTAGCTGGATTGAAGAGCCCTGTGCCGACCCCTTGCAATCGCTTCGCTGTGCGCAACAGTTGGGCTTTCCTCTCGCTTGGGATGAGACATTGCGCGATCACGATGACAGTGAATTGATTGAAAGTGAATACGTTTCGGTGTGGGTGCTCAAACCCACTTTGATGGGCGATCTTGCGTCACTGACAAGCTGGATTGATAGCGCGACAACGCTTGGCAAGCAGGCAGTGATCAGTGCTGCGCTAGAATCAAGCCTTGGACTCACGCAGCTATCACGCTTTGCCACTT
>NZ_MUFL01000006.1:0-70577 GCF_001995355.1 Salinivibrio sp. PR919
GGGTGCAGCGTGCCCGTAGTGCGGGCACCAAAGCGGCGTTAGAAGCGGAATTTCGTCAAATTCAATCGGTTTACCAAGCTTGGTTCCCGGTGAGTGCGCCGGCTAACGCCGTGATGCACACCCAGCTATGTCAGCTAATCGATGCGGCAAAAGCGGCGCAGTGGATGGTGCATACTGACGCTACCATTGACCGCAAAGTAAGAGTGATCTCTGACGGGCAGCATTCATTGGCAGTGTGTCCCGATGCGACTCAAGCGGCTTTTGACTCAGAGGGCGTACTGGTTAAGCCGTTAAGTGTGTACGTGCGTGGCCCAGAAAACACCTTTATTGGTTGGGCACATCAAGCAGGATTAGCACCGACGAAAGTGACTGCCTATAAGTCAATCGTGAAATACCATGCCGAGTATCTCATTTGGCCACAAAACCAAGCAGATAGTTTGATGGTGATGCCCGTACCGACAACCCAAAAATAATCGATATAAACCGCCAGTTGGCGGTTTTTTCTTCATATAAAGGCAAGTACACTAAGGCCATTCTCGTTGTTGCGTGGAGTCGCCTGTGTCTGCCTTGTCTCGTCCTTTCTTTGATGCTGTTTTTCTCAAGCGTTTACTGTTAATTGCGATTCCCATTGCGCTGCAAACCATGATGTTTTCCAGCCGCAGCTTGGTGGATATTTTAATGGTGGGGCAGTTGAGTGAAGCCGATGTCGCGGCGATTGGCATCGCCGGGAAAGCGATGTTTGTCTCAACGTTATTGATTTTTGGCGCGATGACGGGTGGATCCATGCTGGTTGCCCAGTATTGGGGCGCAGGTAATATGCAGGGCTTTCGCGAGAAAATTGCACTCACGGTAACCTTGACCAATGCCACCGCCGCACTCAGTGCACTCATTTTTTGGCTCTACGCAGATTCGATTATTAGTGTTGCCAGTGATAACCCCACTGTGATTGCGTTAGGAAAAGATTATCTGCAAATCGCGGGTCTGTCGCTTTTTTGTCTGGCGAGTGTGTCAGGGTTAGCTGCTGGTTTGCGTGCCATGCACAAGCCAGGGATCAGCACGTTTTTCAGTGGCGTGGGGATCAGCGTTAACATCCTCTTGAACTGGGTGTTTATTTTCGGTCACTGGGGGGCGCCTCAAATGGGCTCCAAGGGTGCCGCAGTCGCGACYGTATTGAGTGGCATTGTAGAAATGCTGGCTTTATACCTGTACTTGTACCAGCGCCAACATCTTGTTGCTTTTTCGCGCGCGGAATGGGTCTCATCCCTGACACTGAAAGCCGTCAAGCGCTTCTTGGCATTGTCCTTGCCCACCGCCTTTAATTTTTTAATGTGGTCGTCAGGATTGTTCGTTTATCACGCGATTATTGGTCATGTGAATGAGGCCGGACTTGCCGCCATCGCGGTCATCACGCCGGTTGAATCCTTATCTTTATCGTTTTTGATCGGCACGGCTAATGCTGCCGCCGTGTTGGTGGGGAATAATCTCGGCGCCAAGCAAACCGAGACTGCGTACCAACAAGCTTGGCAAGTGGGCGTGTTTAATTTTATTGCCGGTGTGTTTATTGCGCTGGTGATGTTAGCGATTCAACCTTGGGTGCTAGGTTTTTTCCCTGCCTTGACCGGAGAAACGGCGCAAATCACCGCATACTTCTACTGGGCAATGTGCGCGCTTATCGTGGTAAAAACCATTCCRATGGCAATGATCGTCGGGGTGTTGCGTGCGGGTGGTGACGTGCGTTACTGCTTAGGGCAAGATTTTGTTGCCCAGTGGTTGATCGGTATTCCTGTGGTGCTGGCATCCGCGGTGGTGTTTGAGTGGCCGGTTTATTGGGTTTATGCCTTATTGGCGACCGAAGAGCTGGTAAAGTGGGTCGGCTCGCTCATCCGTGTTAAATCCGGTGTATGGCTGAACAATTTGGTTAGCGACAGCAATTGATTTTGTTATCAAATAATAATGGGAAGCTGCCCACAGTTTTTAGCCCTTTTCTCAGCGTGTTAATTGGGGTACATTGCGAATTCGTTCAGACAGTGTGACTTACTTCTCGTTTATCGCTGCTTTTATGACGTTAAAGGGTACGAATTGGCATGTTAGCAATTAAGGCGCTGTGTAAGGGCTATCAGGATGGAAGTGATTTTCATCCCGTGCTGCAAGGTGCCGCTTTGTCTGTTTCTCCCACCCATCAATTGGCCTTGATGGGGGAAAGTGGGTCGGGCAAAAGCACGCTACTTAATCTGATTGCCGGCTTGGACAAAGCCGACAGCGGTGAAATCTGGTTTGATGATAAACCGCTTCATCAAATGAATGAGCGCGAGCGTACCCAATTTCGTCGCCAGAATGTTGGCTCTATTTTTCAGCAGTTTAACCTACTACCAACCCTGACCATTGCCGACAACATCCGCTTTTGCCGTCAACTTAAAGGCTTGAAAGACGATGCAGCGCTGTGGCGTCAGATTGTCTCCCAACTTGATTTGATGCCGTTGTTGAATCGTTACCCCGAAGAAGCCTCGGGAGGGCAACAACAGCGCACCGCGATTGCTCGCGCGCTATATATGGAACCCAAGCTGTTATTGGCTGATGAACCAACGGGAAGCCTCGATGAGCGTAATGCGGATGCCGTCATGCGGCTACTTACCACATTAACGCGCCAACAAGAAGCGGGCTTGTTGGTGGTTACGCACAGTGAAACTGTTGCCAATTACTTACAAGGTAGCGTCATGCTGCAAGGGGGCGTGCTCAGTGTTCGGGCCCGTCGCTAATGCGTTATGGGGGCATTATCGCCGCCATCCTTTTCAAATTTTACTCGTTTGGCTGGGGCTTACCTTAGGTGTCTCCTTGTTGGTGGGCGTATTATCAATCAACCAACACGCGCAAAAAAGCTACCGAGAAGGGGCCAAGCTATTTAGTAATCCCTATCCGTTTAGCATTCATCATACTCAACGCACGCAGCGCGTACCGCAAGCGTTTTATATCGATTTACGTCGGGCGGGATTTACCCAATGTGTGCCGATCGAGCGTTTACAAGTTGTGACGCCGTCACTTGATGATCTCAACCTGATGGGCGTCGATACGATCGCGATGTTACCGATGCTCAGCGAAGGTGATGGCGGTGAGGGCATTTCTCCCGTCGATGCGATGTCTCCACCTTATCCCGTTTACGTTGGGGAAGCGATGGCGTCGCACAAGGGTTGGCAATCGGGACAAATGATCCCCTTGCTAGATTATCCGGCGATTGGCCCGTTGCGTATTGTCGATAACGATGCGCTTAGTATGGGCACCTACTTAGTAGCGGATATGGCGCTATTACGCGCCTTGGCTCCTCATGCCGGCATTAGTGAAGTCTTGTGTGGCACACTGAGTCAGGCCGAGCGCGAGCAGATCCGCCAATTATTACCCCCCGCTTTAACACTCGCGAAAACCCAAACTACCCAGTTAGGGCCACTTACCAACGCATTTCACCTCAATTTATTGGCAATGGGATTGCTCGCGTTCGTGGTGGGGTTGTTCATTTTCTATCAAGCCATTTCTCTTTCAATGACGCAGCGTCAGCCACTGGTCGGCGGCTTACGTCAATTAGGCGTAGACGGTCGACAGTTGTCACTGGTGATGGCGATTGAGTTAGTCGGCTGGGTCGTCCTAGGTGTGATCAGCGGGAATGTGCTTGGGTTATTGCTTGCTAAACAACTGCTTCCTGCGGTCGCCACGACATTGTCTGACCTATATGGTGCCGAAGTTGACTTGATCATGCACTGGCAATGGCAGTGGGGGTTGTACAGTGTGTTGTTAGCCTTGCTGGGGGCTGCAATGGCATCGGCTTGGCCACTCATCCGCTTAATAAAAACGCCTTCGGGACGCTTATYGCAGCGGATGACCTTATTACGCGGTACACGTCGAGAGTTTTCGGTACAAGCGGTATTGGCGTTGTTGCTTGCGGTAGCTGCGTGGGGCGTGTCGTATTGGCCTAGCAGCCAGTGGCAAGGCTTTACGTTAATTTCGCTAACCATGCTAAGTGCTGCGTTGGTCTTACCCTATTTGTGTGGCGGCTTATTTCATCTATTGGCGCAATGGCACCAAGGCGCACGTTGGCGTTGGTTTTTTACTGATGCGGCGGCCAGTTTAAGCTATCGCGGTGTGGCGGCAATGGCCTTTATGTTGGCGGTGTCGGCACATATTGGCATGGAAACCATGGTGGGCAGCTTTCGTGCTAGCACCGAAACATGGCTACAGCAGCGGCTGGCGGCGGATGTGTATGTTCGTCCTAGTAATGAGCTATTGCCCCGCATGGAATCTTGGCTGGTTAAGCAAGACAATGTCTCGCAGTTTTGGACAACGTATCGTCGTGAGCTCGAYGCACCGCAAGGCCGACTTGAAGTCCTCTCGGTTGGTAATCGTCCCCTCGAGAAACAAGCACTAGCGATCAAGAACGCCCAACCGGATTATTGGTCGCAGCTCCATCAGCAACGAGCCGTATTACTCAGCGAATCGCTGGCCGCAAAATTCGGTGTGGAAGCGGGTGAAATGGTGAATTTACCCGCCCCGATGGGAGAGCGATGGCAAGTCGCGGGTGTCTATTATGATTACGGGAACCCCTACGGTCAGTTAGTGGTATCTGCGCGCGGTGACGTAGGAAATTGGTTAACTGCTGGCAGGCCATCGATGGCGGTTGTCCTCGATCAAGGCGTTGAAAGCGACCTGTTTATTGCGCAGATTCGTCGGACATTCTCACTAAGTAACGGCCAAGTTCAAAACCAAGCCGATATCATGCAGTACGCGATGCGCATTTTCGACCGTACGTTTACGGTGACCGAAAGTCTGTGTGTATTGATGCTGATTGTTGCCATCAGTGGTCTGTTTTTCTCTACGTTGGCCACCGAATTGTCTCGCCAGCGTCAGTACAGTTTGTTGCGTTGTCTAGGGTTGTCGGGGCGCGAGTTGATTGCGCTCGGAGGCGGGCAGTTGGTGATCATCGGGGTTGCCAGCGCTGTGATCGCAATTCCGTTAGGGCTACTGCTGGCGGGGATGCTAATCCATGTGGTGCTCAAAGCGTCCTTTGGTTGGACGATGACCATGAGCTTTTTCCCGCTCACCTATGCCACCACTATCGGGCTATCAATGCTTGCATTAATGTTGGCTGGTGCTTGGCCCGTCTATCGCATGATGAAGCGTACTGCAGCCGTCTCTTTGCGTGACGCGCAGTAACGGCAGGAGTTAGTGGGATGAAAGTAAGTCGCAAACTGTTTGGCTCCATGCTGGTGATGATGTTAGCCATCGCGCTGGGGAGTCTGATTTGGTGGGGGCGTCAGCCTGCGCCCCAAAGCAGCGCATCGACAGGCTTTGATGTGTTTGCCCAGCAGTCTGGTTTTCAAGCCGTGACCCCCGATTATCACCCGGAATATCCGAAAGATATGGCGGCCCATCCTGGCTTTGCCACTGAATGGTGGTATTTAACCGCCACACTTGAAGATAGCCAAGGCCAAGCCTACGGCGTGCAATGGACCCTGTTTCGCCGCGCGATTCGACCCGAGCAGGCGCTTGGCTGGGCTAGCCCACAACTCTATATGGCACATGTCGCGATAACACGCGCAGATCAGCAGTGGGAATCAGAACGGTTTGCCCGCGGAGGCATTGGTCAAGCCGGCGTGACGTTGTCACCATTTCAGGCGTGGYTGGATGATTGGCAATGGCAAGGTCAAGCCGATCCTTTTCCGGCTACAGTTGAAGCACAATTTGAGGCACAGAATACTGAGGTGGGCTTTGCTCTGCAGGTTGAAGACAGTGGTCTGAGAGTGAAGCAGGGCGAACAGGGGTATAGCATTCGTCATGAAAGTGCGCCGTCGGCCTCTTATTATTTCTCGGTGCCCCAATTACGCATTACAGGCTCCTTGACGCTCGACGGCAAGTCTTTTTCTGTGACAGGGAGAGGGTGGTTTGATAAAGAATGGTCGAGCGGTGCCATGGCCGACGACCAATCCGGATGGGATTGGTTTGGTTTGAATCTAGACGATGGGCGCGCGCTGATGGTGACTCAAATCCGCGGCCCAAAGCCCTTTGTATTTGGCTCTTTGACTTCGGCCGATGGCAAGGTGCGATCACTTGATAAACATGCAATACGCATGGTGCCGGTCAACCACGCCACACTTTCCGATAAACGTACACTGCCAGTGGGTTGGCAAATACGTGTTCCCGATGAAGGGATCAACGTGACCACGCAGCCTCTAAACCCAGATAGCTGGATGGCGTTAAGCATCCCATATTGGGAGGGACCCGTGCGTGTCGAAGGGAGCGTGAGCGGCCGTGGCTTTATGGAAGCCACGGGTTACTGATCATAATTAGCTTAAACCGACCCAAGCCTGAGTTTGATGCGGGCGCCAAATCGGTTGACGATCGACGGTGATCACACCGGGTTGGTTGTCGCCTTCGGCGGCTGAAATAGCGAGGCTTAACGCGGCATCGCTAATCGCATCAAATTGCTGTGGAAGCGACTGCACCCCAAAAGGTAAAAAGTCCAAGATGCGACTGTCCCCGAATGTGGCAAAGTATAAGGCGGTCGGCGCAATGCCTGTTTGCCGGATAGCATCCAATACGCCCTCACATAGGGTGAATGAGGTGGTAAGCAAGGCATCGGGTAAATCGCCAGCGTTTATCCATTCAGTCATTAACCGTTGACCTTCGCTGCGGCTAAAGGCGTTGCCATAGCGCACTTGTCCATCCACATTGCCGACCTCCAATGCGTTACGAAAGCCTTTTTCACGCTCTTGCGAGATGGCTAAAGAGGGGACGGCACCAATCAATCCTGCCTGATATACATCGCTAGGCGCAATAAGTGTCTCGGTTAATTGATACGCACCTTTGGCATCATCACTCAATACATTGGCGAACTGGGTCGCGTCTAGTTGTCGGTCGATAGCCACCACAGGTGTGCCTTWTCGCTGCACATCAGGATAAAAAGCATTATCCGCTGGCAGACACGAGGCGACGATCAACGCGTCAATCTTTCGAGAAATCAATGTAGTGGCAAGGGTTTGCTCGCGCTGAGGATCATCATCCGAGCCGGTGATAATCACTTGGTAGCCTTGATCATGGGCTTTGCGCTCTAGCAATTTGGCCAAGAGGGCATAACTGCTGTTGGCAAGATCAGGAACCACCAATCCGAGGGTACGTGTTGTTCCTGCCCGTAGCGCAGTTGCGGCACGGTTGGGTTGATAGTTATGTTGGTCAACAACCGCCATCACCCGTTCTCGGGTCTTAGCGCTGATCCGATAACGATCGGCTTTTCCGTTAATCACGTAGCTGGCCGTGGTGCGTGACACGCCGGCAAGGCGTGCTATCTCATCGAGCTTCATAGAAAGGATCCCGTATCAGGCCAATCGTTATTGATGGCTTTGTGAATGCGATCAAAGTTTGCACACATCCGATCAAGATTATGTTTGCATTATAAGCTAAAACGATTCAGCCTTAAAGCTGAAAGGTTTCAGCTGTTCTGTATGACACTACTTTTGTCACATATTTTCCAAAGACAGGACGGCAAAGAGTGAGACCGGATTCAACGTTGCGATAAATAGACCCAAAGACAACACCTTTGAGGTCTGACTGTAACCAAAAGCTGAAACGATTCAGCTTGGCGTGAGTTGAGTGATACGAACCATCTCGCGCCTTCAAGGATTGAACAGAATGTGAGTCGATGATGCAGGCATCCGTCTGGCTCACCTTCTACGATTTACCATGCAGTTGCTGCGATGCGGTGATTGTAATGAGCCCAATATATTGCGTGCGCAAGGCGCACAAACGAAGAGGATTAACCTCATGCTCGCACTAACAGCACAAGATATCTATTTACAGCAGTCTGCCGCCTCGAAAGAAGAGGCGATCAAAGCTATGGCCACGCGACTGATTGACAAAGGATTGGTCGCGCCCGGTTATCAAGCGGGTATGTTGGCGCGAGAAGCGCAAACGAGCACCTATTTAGGCAATGGTATCGCGATCCCGCATGGCACCACAGACACCCGTGATCAAGTAAAACAAACGGGTGTGCAAGTGTGTCACTTCCCACAGGGCGTAGACTGGGGAGACGGTGAAACAGCCTATCTTGCCATCGGTATTGCGGCGAAGTCAGATGAGCACCTGACAATCCTACGCCAATTGACCCACGTGTTATCACAAGACGGCATTGAAGCGCAGTTGAAACATATTGAGAGCGCAGACGCTATATTGGCACTCCTCAATGGCGATACGAAGAAAAGTAATCAGGGTTTTACGTTTACCTCAGATATGATTTTAAGTGGTTTCCCAGCGCGAGATATCACCACACTGCAAGCAGCCGGCGCGGGACTTTTGAAAAATAAAGGATGCCTAGATACCTCAGGAGTTGGTCATCTGATTGCCGCAGTGCCTGTTCATTTGGGTGAGGGGCATTGGGTGTTAGGTATTGCAAATGGCGTGTCTCACACTGGGGTGTCGCTTGTCATGCCTTCTGAGCCATTGAATATCGGTGAGCATGTCGCCCATGCTTTATGGTGTTTTGCGGCCAATAATGACGCGCACATAGCCCTGCTTGCCAAGCTGACCCAACTCAAAGCAGAGGGTAAATTGAACAGCCTTATCAACCAATCACCTGACGCGCTTGTGTCGGCGGTCATGCATTCGGATGCCGCTGACATAGAGACTGTGCAGCCACCAGCACCCGCGGCGAATATTGAGGGTGAATCGGGACTATTTACCATTACCAATGCACATGGCCTGCATGCGCGACCCGGCGCCATGCTGGTGAACACCGCCAAAAAATTTAGCGCGGATATTCAAGTGGCCAATGCTTCCACCCAATCGACTGCCGTCAACGCGAAGAGCTTGATGAAAGTCATTGCTCTAGGAGTAAAACATGGCCATCAGCTTCAGTTTACCGCCCAAGGGAGTGATGCGCAGGAGGCGATAGCCGCCTTGGGTGAAGCTATTCGTCAAGGCTTAGGAGAACACGCATGAGTGCAATCTTAACCGTGACCTTTAATCCTGCTCTCGATATGACGGGGGCGCTTGGTATCTTGCAAGCTGGCGATGTCAACTTAGTGCAAAAGTACAACCTGCATCCTGCAGGGAAAGGGGTGAATGTGGCGCGGGTGTTGGCTGATTTGGGCGCTAAAGTGACGGTATCTGGCTTTTTGGGTGAGGAAAATCAAGACCCTTTTGCGCACTTATTTGTTGAGCATGGCATTTGTGATCGCTTTTTACGCGTACCGGGCGTGAGTCGAACAAATGTCAAACTGGTAGAAAAAGACGGTCGTGTCACGGATCTCAACTTCCCGGGAATGGCAGTGGAAGGGCGCGATATTGAGGCGCTCACGCATACCTTATTGGAATTAGCTGATGGGCATGACTGGATTGTACTGGCAGGTAGCTTACCGCCAGGCGTCAATGCTGATCAGCTCAGTGACTGGGTTCAGGCTCTCACCGAGGCCGGTAAGCAGGTGATTGTCGATACTAGTCAGCATGCTCTGCGTGCTGCGGTGTCCGCCAAGCCTTGGCTTGTGAAACCCAATGAAGCTGAGCTTGCTCAGTGCTTGAACGCGCCAATCAGTAATGAACTCGATACCTTATTGGCACGTGGTGAACAACTATTCCAACAAGGGATTGCCAATGTGGTGATTTCTCGTGGTGTAGATGGTGTGCTGTGGCGCAACCATCAAGGTTGGCTGCAGGCCGTCGCACCTGCGCAAGAGGTCGTCAGTACCGTTGGTGCGGGAGATTCACTGGTTGCTGGTTTGGTATGGGGATGCCAAGCCGGTGAAGAAAAAGCGACGGTACTTCGTCGAGCGGTCGCGCTATCTGCGCTGGCGGTCACCCAAGTGGGTGTCGGTGTCTCTGATATCGACCGCGTTTATCAAATGATAGAAAAAATTAGCGTGTCACCGGTCACTGTGTCCGCACACGCCGAATAAACAATCCAAGAGTGGGGTAAAAGGTATGAAACTGGTCATTGTGACGGCGTGCCCAAGTGGCGTCGCGAACACAGTTATCGCAGCAGGATTGCTTGAAAAAGCAGTCGGTGAGCGAGGCTGGCAAGCAACCATCGAATGTCAATCAAGCATTAAGGCGTCAACACCGGTCTCGTCTGAGGCGATTGCCGACGCGGAGCGTATTCTGCTCGTCGGTTCACCGGCGCAGACGGCACGTTTTAACGGTAAGCCGGTTTATCAGGCATCATTAAGTGATGTGATGGACAATGCGCAAGCGGTTCTTGATACGGTGGCATCTCACGCTGAGATTTATCAAGCGTCAGAGGAGCCTGAGGCGGACCAATCCATGCGTATTGTCGGCATTACCGCATGTCCGACCGGGGTTGCGCACACGTTTATGGCGGCTGAGGCGATTGAAGAAGCAGCCAAAGCGAAAGGCTACAGCGTTAAAATTGAAACGCGGGGCTCGGTGGGGGCAAAAAATGCGCTGACCGATCAAGAAATCGCTGATGCGGATGTGGTGTTTATTGCCGCAGACATTGAGGTTGATTTAAGTCGCTTTGATGGCAAGCGATTATATCGAACCAGCACAGGCGTCGCGTTGAAAAAAGCCGCTCAAAGCCTTGATGATGCGGTCGCCAATTCGGAGGTCTACCACGCAGCCAAAAAACACACCAGTGGACAAGCGAATGCCAGTCAAGGTGAGCGAACAGGGGTGTATAAACACTTGATGACTGGGGTATCGCACATGTTGCCACTCGTGGTCGCGGGCGGCTTGGCCATTGCACTGTCATTTGTGTTCGGCATTGAAGCATTTAAAGAAGAAGGCACATTGGCTGCTGCATTAATGCAAATTGGCGGTGGCAGTGCGTTTGCCCTGATGGTGCCTGTCCTCGCCGGTTTTATTGCCTTTTCTATCGCGGATCGGCCCGGTCTTGCTCCCGGCCTTATTGGCGGTATGCTCGCAGCCTCAACAGGCGCAGGGTTTCTTGGCGGGATTCTGGCGGGCTTTATCGCCGGTTACAGTGCCAAATTTGTCGCTGATAAAGTGCAACTGCCTGCAACCATGGAAGCCCTCAAACCCATTTTAGTGATCCCATTGGTGGCAAGCTTATTCACGGGCTTAGTCATGATCTACGTGGTGGGTGGTCCTGTTTCGGTAGCGATGGATAGCTTAACCACCTTCTTGCAAGGCATGAACTCAACCAACGCAGTGATCTTGGGTGTACTGCTGGGTGCGATGATGTGCTTCGACTTGGGTGGTCCAGTGAACAAAGCCGCATACACCTTTGGTGTGGGTTTGATCGACAGTGGCACCTACATGCCAATGGCAGCGATCATGGCCGCAGGTATGGTGCCGGCCCTGGGGATGGGACTGGCAACATTTCTGGCGAAACGTAAATTCAACGATGCCGAGCAAGAAGCGGGTAAAGCCTCGTTTGTGCTGGGGCTGTGCTTTATCTCTGAGGGGGCGATCCCTTTCGCGGCCAAAGACCCAATGCGAGTTATTCCGGCGTGTATTGCTGGGGGCGCGCTGACTGGAGCCATTTCGATGCTGATTGGCGCGAAGCTAATGGCGCCCCACGGTGGATTATTTGTACTGCTTATCCCCAATGCAATCACCCCCGTGTTTATGTACTTGGCTGCCATCGCCGCCGGTACGTTAGTCACAGGGATTGTTTACGCGTTGATCAAATCTGTCAGTCAGCCATCGCCGCTGACAGCTGCGAAGCAGTCATAGTTTGCTCTTTGCTTAGCAAAAAGGCCCATTCGGGCCTTTTTTTATGCTCTACACCTGATTACAGGCTTGCGGGCTCTGGGACCAATGGATAGCGAACGCCCATCATTTTCTCCATGCAATGAACCACTTGGCAGCTATAGCCAAATTCATTGTCGTACCAGATATACAGGACGCAACGGTTTCCATCCGCGATAGTTGCTTGGCTATCAACCACGCCTGCAAAGCGAGAGCCGATCAGATCGCTGGAAACCAACTCAGTAGATTGGGTAAAGTCGATTTGGCCGGATAGCGGCGAATACAAGGCAACATCTTGAAGATAAGCATTAATCTCATCTTTGCTTGTTGCGTTATCCAAATTCAAATTGGCAATTGCCATCGAAACGTTTGGCGTAGGGACGCGTACAGAATTCCCCGTGAGCTTACCTTTCAATGCAGGCAACGCTTTCGCGACAGCACTAGCGGCACCGGTCGAGGTGAGCACCATATTTAAGGATGCTGAGCGACCACGGCGATCACCTTTATGATAGTTATCAATCAGGTTTTGGTCGTTGGTGAATGAGTGCACCGTCTCGATATGGCCGCCATCAATGCCAAATTTGTCGTGCATGGCTTTAAGTACTGGCGTGATCGCGTTGGTGGTACAGCTGGYCGCTGAGATAATCGTATCATCGTCGTTGATAACGTTATCGTTGACGCCGAATACCACGTTTTTGATATCGCCTTTGCCCGGCGCGGTGAGCAAGACCTTTTGGGCGCCCTTGCTTTTTAGGTGTTGGSTCAACCCTTCTTCGTCACGCCACATTCCCGTGTTGTCGACCACTAATGCATTGTGAATACCGTATTGGGTATAGTCCACGTCTGCTGGGCTATTGGCGTAGATCACCTGAATAAAGTTGCCATTTGCGATTAACGCACTGCGGTCTTCATCAACGGTGATGCTGCCGTTGAATGGGCCATGAACCGAGTCGCGACGTAATAAGCTGGCACGTTTTTCTAGATCGCCTTCGCGTCCACCACGTACAACAATAGCGCGTAAACGTAACGGATAACCGGGACCGCTTTTCTCAACTAAAAGTCGTGCTAACAAACGACCAATACGGCCAAAACCATATAAAACGACATCTTTAGGCTCAACACTGTTGCCCGTTCCCACTAAATGGCCTAATTGACTGTGGAGAAAATCAGCAATGCCGTCTTGGTTGTCATGTGATTGCCAATAGGTCCAAGCTAATTGGCCGACATCGATTTTGCTCGGCGCGAGATCCATTTCCGCCATCACTTCAATCAAAGGCAAGGTTTGACTGGGTGCTAAGGTGCCTCCGGTGTAACGGCGGGCGACTCGGTGCGCCTTGATAATATCAATGGTACTGGCGTTGATCAGTTGACGGCCAAACAGTTGGATTTCGACCCCTTTTTGGCGATAAAGCTGACTGAGCAGCGGATACATGGTTTCAGAGTGATTTTGGCTGGTTTGCCAATCGAGTAGGTAGTGTTCTGGACTCATGAGTCAACCTTTTTTCACGAATGATAATGGAGTGGGCAGGGTGCCCAGCAGGGTTTTGACTGATCTTTTGCCAGCCTTATGATTTTGTGGCGCAGTCTATACGATGCAGAATTATTCACCTACTAAAAATAACTGACGTATTAAATGAGGGAAACGATTAAAAAATGGCGAGATTTTGATTGAGATTCGTTCTTGCCATGTGATGCTAATCAAATGAAGATTGCGATAGGATGCAAAAAGAAAGTTAATAAATTGAGGTTGCGCAATAATAGGCGTGTTTTATTTTATCATGTAAAATTAGTCACGGGTTCGACAAGGTGAGAGTGAGTCTTCCCAACCACTAACTATGGTGACGTTAATGGTTGGGGTACCCGAGTTTCAAAGGGATAACGATTAGATCCCTAGCTCGTCGAGTAGGTCATTATTGCCGCCACCCGTTCCTTTTTTCTCGGCAGGTTTCTTCTCAAGTTGACGCACGGTTTCTTCTTCCAGAATCGCATCTGGATTAACCTCTTCGCCTTCTTCAAAGTCTTGCAACTGGATGAATTCAGTTCGCTCCATCGCCAGCTCTAGATAGAAGATGTGGTTATTTTCAGTGGTAAAGCTCACTCGACGCGCCTGCGGCTTATCAATGTTGCTGTCCACGGAAACCGTGAGGTTTTTGTTCACTGCCATCATCTTCGGCTGATTCTGAGTGATAGAGGTTTGAATCGAGCGTTTAATTTTCCCTGTGAAGTCACCAATGATTTGGTTCATCAACTCGCCAAGTACGTCGCCGACTTCATCGGCAGTGTGCAAACTCGCAAGCTCTTCAGCGGGGATCCCCATGTGTTGCATATAGTTGTTGTAGATCTCCATTGCCGCAGCAGAGGAGAAGTTGATGACGACAAGGCCAGAGAAGCCGCCATCAAATAAAACAAAGCAGCCTAAATCAGGCTTTAAACTGGTTTTGGCAATTTTCTGTACCATCGCGGCGTGATGAACCGGCGAATTGGTGGCCTTGGTCAACACAGCGGTGGCTGACTGGCAAAGCTTGAGTAATATGTCCTCGGAGGTGACGACCTTGGTTTTTCTCATTATTCACTACCGTAGTTGTTTAAGTGTCTCTTACTCAGTGTGGCACTGGATTGCGCAATTTGTACACTGGTTTTACCGATATCCGGATATGGGATCACGTTATCCCTTGTCATCCGCCGCTGATACCGCTATTCCGACCCGTCCAGAATTTGCGCGATGGCTGCCTCGAGGCGAGGTAGTGCATGGTTGAGTTGGCGAAGCGCCGTATCTAATTCAGCGCTATCTTGTGCGTCCGCCGCTTTTTCTGCCGCTAGGCAATAGTGATACGTTTCTTGCGCCCCGATACTGCCTGCCGCGGATTTTTGTTTGTGTGCGGCGTCTTTTAATGCCGCCCAGTCGTGAAACGGTGGTGTGTGTTGTACAAGCTCATGTAGGCAGGGCAGGCTGCGTGTTTTAAAAACGGCGATGATGTCTTGGTAAGCATCCTGTTGCCCAGCATACAGTCGCGTGATCACGCTGGCGTCTAGGACGAGACGCTCGGCTGTCTGTTCCGCCTCAGGCGTGGTGTGCATATCGTCTGAGACAGGGACGCCTGAGGTGAAAGCGGCAAGCGCATTGTCGTCGTTCAACCACTTTTGTAAGGTCTCATGGAGTGCGTCGAGCTCAATGGGTTTGGTGATGTAATCGTCCATCCCAGCTTGAAAACAGCGGGTGTCTTCACCGCTCAGGGCGTTGGCGGTAATGGCTATGATTGGAATGCGTTGACCGCCTTGCTGTCGTTTTCTTAGTGCCGCGGTGAGATCGTAACCATCCATTTTGGGCATGTGGCAATCGGTGAGCACTAAATCCACCTCATGCTGTTGGTAAACACTGAGGGCATGTTCACCATCTTCTGCCATCAGCACATCGAATCCGAGATAACTAAGCTGCTGGACCAGCACTTGCTGGTTAGTGGGGTTATCTTCGACGACTAAAATTCGACCCCGTCCGGTTTTGAGTGGGGCTGACAGTGATAGCTCGTCACTATATTCGCCGAGCATACTGACATCGGGGCTTTCTAGCCCTAAGCAGACACGAAGACCGTGCACCAGTCGACGATAGGTCAATGGTGAGGCGAACAGTTCTACCACACGCTTATCTTGGTGACGAGTTAAGGAGAGGGTATGTCGCAGTGCAATCACATGGGCGAAAGTATACTGGTGAAGTTGGCTATCATTTAATACCGTTTCTGGGTCTTGGGTGATAATAACGAAGTGGGTGTTATCCGTTTGAGTTGAGCAGGGATGCGCATCAAGCGGTGTGAGCGTTTTATTGTGTGTCACTCGGTGTTTGATATCTAAGTGTTTTAAATAAGCGGTAATGGCGGTGCGTAACGCTCCGGCGGGTAAATCGATAAGTACCCACAGTGGCGCGCTCGATTCTGTGGCAATGGCGGGTTTAGTCTTTTCTGACAGGGGATTGATCGTGTACTCAAGCTCGACACGGAACTGTGTGCCTTTCCCTTCCTCACTGTGCACGCGGATCACGCCGCCAAGCAGGTCAACAATATTTTTACAAATCGCCAGTCCTAGGCCGGAACCACCATACTCGCGTGTGGTAGATGATTCAGCCTGATTGAATGGCTGAAAAATGGTTTCGAGCTTCTCTTGGCTAATACCAATTCCATTATCGGTGATTTCGATATCGAGCTTGGTTTTATCCGGCGAAGAGGCAGGCTGAGGCATGATCCAAACATCGACTTTCCCGGTCTGGGTCGACTTTCCGCCGGAAAACTTCACCGCATTACCAACCAAGTTATACAGCACTTGTTTAAGACGGTTGGGGTCTCCAATCAGCTGATCAGGAAGGCGCGGATCAATAAACAATGACAGTGTAACGTTACGCTTGTTGGCATGGTGACTCACCGTGTCCATGACTTGCTCGACTGTCTCCGAGAGTGAAAAGGTGACCCGTTCAAATTGGAGCTTGCCCGCCTCCGTGCGAGAAAAATCAAGAATATCGTTAATAATCGACAACAGCGATAATGCTGATTCTCGCACCGTTGCAATCAGACTATGTTGCGACGGTGAGAGCGGTGAGCGGCGTAACATATCAATCATGCCGATGACGCCATTCATTGGCGTACGAATTTCATGGCTCATGGTGGCGAGAAATTGAGCCTTCGCACGCGAGGCACTTTCTGCGCGCTCTTTTTCTCGCATCAGCTGTTCTCGTGCTTGGTTGCGAGAGATGATATGCGCACGGAATATCACTAAACCATGCGCGATTTTACCAACCTCATCGGTGCGTTCTTGGTAGTCACTGAGCGGGGGCGTCATATCGCCTTTCACCAAGCTTTGCATGGTATCGGCCAGGTTGACGATAGGTTGTGTGAATGTGCGGTAGATATACACATACATGGCACCGCTCACAAACAAAATAAATAGCAGCAAATAACCAAGATTAAGCTGATTGGAATGAAGAATATCTTGCAAATCAACCATTGAGCTGCTGACAACCATACCCGTTTCGCGTGCAAAGCCGGAAAGCGCATTTTCTAGCGCTTGATATTCCTGATCACTGAGCGTTCGCACCGCCTTCATAGCTTCTATTTTGGCGCGAGGTTGATAGTTATTGAAAATGGCAATGCCACTGCGCTTCAGGCTGGTAAAGTGCTGAGAAATTAATTCCAGCTTGTTCAGAGACAAGGGATCATTGAGCTCGAACTTCGCCAGTGATAGGTAGCGCTCGAATGTTGCCATGTCGTCAGTAAAGTCACGACGACTGTTTTCTTGACCATCGAGGTATTGGTTGAGCTCGGTGAGCATGTCGCCGTTTTCATCCACGAGCTCATCAAGGTATTGTAAAATCGCGACGTTGTCGGGTTGCGTCAGCTCTTGAGCGGCTTTTAATTCGGCGACGAGGCTATCGATCGGGCGGACCACATCAATCGATAAACGTAATACTTGCTTGCGAGCCCATTGCTCAGCAATCGGATCAAACTCGGTTAGTACTTTCTGATGAGCTTTACGTTGAAATCTTTCATACAGATGACGAATTTCCGCAAGCCGCTGGTGGCCACTTGGTTTGATCCGTGCCAGCTTGTCTAGTTGGTTCTCGAATTCTTGTTGGTTTTCAAGAAACACGGCCAATGATTCATGACGCCCCATGACATATTTGAGCATGCTGGCATTCATTTCACCCGCCGCCCGCAGTAAGGTCATGGTAATAATGGCACTGGGGATTTCTTGGTTCGTGGCTTGCTCAACATCCCGATTAACGCGCTCTTGCATCACGTAACTGGATACAGAGAGGCCGAGCACCATCAGGGTGATAAAGGTCATGATCAGCCCGATTTTGCTGACAATACTTTTGCTAAATGGGCGGGCACGGTTAGCTGTCATGCGTGTTTCCTACATCCTTGTGCGTGAATAGCGACGGGGTCATCCCGGCTTGTTGCCATTGAGGCCTCTGCATCTTTGCCAACCCCCAGCTATACTGCTGGTAGTTGCACTGGCGTTCAGTCCTTTGTATGAGCTTGTGCCTCAACACGGATTGTGGTTGTATGCTTGCCTAGCTCACGAATTTGACGACGTGTCGGTTCGACGTGGTCGCATGGCGTGCTATACACAATGCTATCTTATAGTATACATAGCGTTAAGCGGTGTACGAAGAAGCGTGACTAGCTTTCTAATTTCGTGCGCAAAAGGCGCATACACTTGACGATCGCGATACAATAGCGACATTAGAACAGTCTAAGGACAAGTAATCATGGTAGTAGACTCAGACGGGTATCAAGCACTGATCGAGCATTTTGCGTTTAATCTCTCTGTGTTTGAGCAACCGGGCGAAGCCATTGGCGATGATACGATTGCCGATATCGTCCATGATTTGGTCGCATCCAATATTATGACTATATGCGAGCAGAATCCTGGCCTTTCGTCAGCGTTGCGCTTTACCATCCTGAAAGAAGCTGACCGTGTGGTAGAAGATATGGAAGAAGTACTCGCGGGACGCTGGGAGCAACCTGTTACGGCAGAACAAGTGGGCTTTTTGGAAGAGTACATTGCACTCGTCAAAAATTTGTTTGATGGCGCTATGGTTGAACTGCGCTAAACAAAAGATCACTACATGCCACAGAGCTCAGTGTTGACTGGGCTCTTTTCTTGTCAGCACACCCCCTTTCAGCACTGCATCCTATTTTACTTTGCGTATAATAGGCGCCTTTATCGTTATTGCCTGCTTACCTTATGCCTAACGCAACCTCTTCCCATGCCATTCACCGCTTATACGAGAGGCGCCTTGCTCGCGCCACACGACCTTATCTTGCCCGAGGTGCAGGTGTTGAACGTTGTACCCAATGCATGTTGGTTCGCCGCTATTGTGTGTGTGAATACCGTCGCCAGTGTGAGACTAACGCCGCGTTTATGTTGATCATGTACGATGACGAAGTTCTCAAGCCGAGTAACACGGGGCGACTCATTGCTGACTGTATCCCTGATACCTCGGCGTATATTTGGTCGCGTACTGAGCCAGATCCTGAGATGCTGACGCGATTAGCCGATCCCGCTTACCAGCCTTATATTGTGTTTCCCGCCCAATATGCTGAGCCGTCTCGCGTTGTTTCTTCCCCAAAGCCTCATCCTAGCGGTAAACGTCCGCTATTTGTGATCATTGATGGCACATGGCGAGAAGCGAAGAAAATCTTTAGAAAAAGCCCTTGGCTTGATCGTTTTCCGGTTTTGAGTATTCAACCTGAGGCATTATCACGCTATCAAGTCCGTGACGCACACGGAGAGAACCAATTAGCGACCGCAGAAGTGGCAGCGCACGTGCTCGAAAACGCGGGTTACCGCCGAGCTGCGGTGCATTTAAGCCAGTGGTTTGATGTCTTTCGCGAACGCTATATTGCTGGGAAGCGACAAAAAGCGTTACCTGAGGGAGATGCGTTAACCCAGTTTATAGCGATGCGTGACCAAACATCTTACGCAGGATAAAATATCTTGTTCTAAAGTAACGAAATATGTTGCGGCTCACGGACATTTATGACCGTTTGCTGAATAATAATTTGTATAAATAACGACACACAAAGGTGGCTGGGCCATGTATTACGGCTTTGATGTGGGCGGAACCAAAATTGAATTTGGCGCCTTCGATAAACAACTCAATCGTATAGCAACTGAGCGCTATGCGACACCGACTAAGGATTACGCAGCCCTGATTGATATCCTCGCCATGTTGGTCGAAAAGTACGACGCGAAGTTCGGCGAAAAGGGGACGGTGGGGATTGGCATTCCCGGATCAGAAGCGGCAGACGGCACGGTGTTAACCGTGAATGTGCCAGCAGCAAACGGTATGCACTTGCGAGCGGATTTAGAAGCACGCGTCGGTCGAGAGGTGCGGGTGAGTAATGACGCCAATTGCTTCGCGCTATCGGAAGCTTGGGATGAGCAAGCCAAAGAAGCGAAAACCGTGCTTGGTTTGATTCTGGGTACCGGGTTTGGTGGTGGCTTGGTGATTAACGGTAAGGTGATCAACGGTAAAAACCAAATGGCCGGTGAAGTGGGTCATATGCGCATGCCTATTGATGCCTGGCTACGCTTGGGGGATAAACCACCCATGTTTGCCTGTGGATGTGGTAATCAAGGTTGTCTCGATAACTACTTGTCAGGACGCGGGTTTGAACAACTTTATGCCCATTATTACGCGCCGCTATCTGCCGTTGAGATCATCGAGCAATACCGCTTAGGTGAAACGAAGGCCGTTGCGTTTGTTGACCGCTTTTTTGATGTGTTGGCGATGTGCTTTGGTGGGTTATTAACCGCGCTTGATCCCGATATGGTGGTACTGGGCGGTGGTTTGTCCAACTTTGATGAAATTTATCATGAGTTGCCCAAACGTCTTCCTCATCACCTTTTGTCCGCGGCAAAACCACCGATGCTGATGAAAGCACAGCACGGTGATTCTGGTGGTGTACGCGGTGCGGCGTTTTTGCATCTCGCTCAGTAAGCAACGCCTGATAAAATACACAGCAAAAAGCCGACTTAATTGTCGGCTTTTTTTCAGCATGTGCGTATGTACCAAGCGTTAGGGCTAGGCTTGGCGGTTCTGACATTGATCAACCGCGTAGGCAAGTAGCTCAAGCGCGGTTTTATCTGTGGCGGGTAATTCTGCATCCGATTGTTGCAGTGGCGTGGTGCGTTCACCCCAACGAATCAATCCCGCTCCCCAAGTTAAACCAGCTCCAAACGCGGCGGTTAACAATTGGCTATGGGGTTTAACCACACCTTGTTCCACCGCTTCGCAAAGTGCGATAGGAATGGTTGCTGCCGAGGTGTTGCCATAGTGCTGAATATTCACAAATGCTTTATCTAGGCCAATGCCGGCGTGGTCACAAAGCGCTTCAATAATGCGTTTATTGGCTTGGTGAGGAACCACCACGTCAATTTGCTCAGCGCTGAGCTGGTTACGCGACAATACTTGATTCGCGGCAGCCCCCATTCCTTTTACGGCACGTTTAAAAATGTCGCGGCCGATAAAGTCAAACGCGAAGTGACCATTTTGCGGGTCAAATCTGTCCATCGCGGTACCAAAAGCAGGGATCGCTAATACATCGCGTCCTGCTGAGTCGCATCCGAGMTGGGCGTCGAGAAGGCCCACTTCTTGATCGGTTTGACTGATAACCACCGCGCCAGCGCCATCACCGAACAACACCGCAGTATCGCGTTTGCTCCAGTCGAGGTACCACGTTAAGTGTTCAGCCCCGATGATCAGCGCATGCTGATAATGGCCGGCTTGAAGCATCTTGGTTGCGGTTTCTAGGCCATAGAGAAAGCCGGTGCAGGCCGCATTCATATCAAATGCCGCCGCGCGCACCGCACCAAGATTACCTTGGACTTTGGAGGCAATGTTAGGAATTAAGGTATCCGGTGAGCAGGTCGCAACAATCAGCAGATCAAGTTGTGCTGCCTCAATCCCTGCGGCGGCCAGCGCACGTTGAGCGGCCACGGTAGCAAGATCCGAGGTTTCAACATGACTGACTCGGCGTGACTCAATACCGGTACGTGATCGGATCCACTCATCGTTTGTTTCAATAATCGTGCTGAGGTCATCATTGGTCAGCACGGCCGGAGGAAGACATTTTCCCCAGCCTGTAATTTCTGCAAATGCCATAGTTAGTTACGGTTAATGAAGCGTCGCAACAGTGTAAACCTGAAACTCTATTGAAACAATTTCGGGGTGAGAGTAGAGGAGAAAAACACTACCTAGCGCAAATGCTAGGTAGTGTGAGTGAACAGGGTTACCAGAATAACCAAGTAAAGACGGCTAAAACCATGATACAAATAATGTTTAGGTACAAACCAATACGCATCATGTCACGCTGTTCGATATGACCGGAACCAAAAACAATGGCATTTGGCGGTGTCGCGACCGGCAGCATAAAGGCACAGGATGCGGCAATCGCAATCAGTGCAGATAGCGCCACAGGGGAAACACCTAACGCTTCTGCAATCGTGGCAAACACAGGAACGAGTAAGGCAGCACTGGTGGTATTGCTGGCAAACTCAGTCAGAAAAATCACAAAGGCGACGACACCTAACATGGTGAAAAAGATGCCAGAGCCGGTCAGGGCGCTGCTTAGGTGGTTAGCCAAAAATAGGCTTGTCCCAGTGGCTTTGAGTACGTTGCTTAGACAAATCCCGCCACCGAAAAGAAGTAAAACGCCCCAATCAGCAGTCTTTTCGATCTCTTTCCATTTCACGACACGGGTTGCACCCAGCAGCACAATGGCAGATAGGGCGACGATGGAGTCAAACTTACTGAGGCCACCTAACAGAGAGTTTAGTGGTTTGCTAAAGATCCAAGCCGCGACGGTGAGTGCAAAAATGCCCATGGTGACTAAGCGAGGTTGCGTCCATTCGAAGTGACGCTTCTCTGCCTCAAAGGCGTGACTTAAATTAGGCTTGGTCAGCACATAGAGCACCAAGACGGCGATCGGGAGTAATACCAAGGTGATAGGCAATCCGATTTTCATCCAACCAACAAAATTCAGTCCCGCTTCTGCTGCGGCAATCGCATTGGGTGGGCTGCCGACGATGGTCGCAATCCCGCCGATACTCGCGCAATAAGCAATCCCCAGTAACACAAACACATAGGTTCCATGATCTTTTTGGTTACTGACTTTACGCAAAATGCCGAGCACAAGCGGCAGCATCATCGCCGTGGTAGCGGTGTTGCTTATCCACATTGACAAGGCCGCAGTGACCCCAAACAGCATCATCACGGCAACGGACATTTTTCCTTTCGCGACCGTCAGTACCTTATTAGCGATGGCTTGATCCAGACCTTGGGCCTGCAATGCCGCGGCAAGGGCAAAGCCACCCAAGAATAGGAAAATGATAGGGTTAGCAAAATTCGCCATCGCCGCAGGGGTTTCAAATACCCCTAAGACGACCGACAGAATGGGAACGAGAATGGCAGTGATGCTGACATGGATAGCTTCAGTGAGCCAGAGCACCGCGATAAAGACGAGAAGGCTGAGACCTGTAGTCACTTGAGGGTCAAAGGGCAGGCTGTAGTACAGCACGAAAAAAAGTGCGATATCGGCAAATAGGATCCACGCTTTTCTATCCAATCCGGAGGATTGGGAGGTCAAAGATTGCACATCCATAGGGCTTCCTTTTTGTTACAACGTTATCGTGCATGCAGCACGTATTATTATGTTTTAAACACCGCACAGCACCTGCTGTGTCAGACGGCGCTAATATACGCCTTATTGAAGAGGGTGTTAATCGATTGCACGCTACTTTTTGAACGCTTAATTAAAAAGATGTGAAATTTGTGAGAGGAAAGAGAAAGAAGGGGTGGATTTATACCCATTTACGATTCAGTGGCAGTGACACCATCAATTGGCTCTTTCGGGCCAGTAAACTTGGGTTTCACATTAAGGATAAAGCTATCTAACACGGCTTTAGTGCGTGCGAGCACTTCACGCAAACGGATCTTTATGCCAGCCCAGCCTTGTGGGCTTGCTACGGCATAGCAAATCGCATCAATATTGTTCACGTCAGCAAGAAATAAGGCACGCTCACAGTGAAACTGCTGACTGACAACGGTAAAGCGGGCCAAGCTGAATACCGTTTTTGCTCGAACCACGGAGTCGAGTGTACGAAATCCAGCATAATCAAGGTGAATGGCGTCGTCTGCGATCCCAGCTTTCAGTAGATCGCGCTTCATGGTCCAAGGTTCATTATAGGAGCGGTGCGCATTATCGCCGCTTAAGAGTAAATGACTCACCTTATTTGCTTTATACAGTGCCTCTGCGGCCTCGATGCGGTGGGTATAGTAAGGATTCGGGGTTTTACCAATATATTTGCTGGTACCAAGCACTAATGCCACTTGGCGTTTGGGCAGGTCGTCGACGTCGGTATAAACGCGGTCACGCGCATTGAGCGTGATCGCTAAGTCACTAGCTACCATGGTAACCAGTGCGAAAATCACTGCGATAAACACCAATCGTGCGAGGCGCCGGATCGCCATACTACTTACTGTCCCTTTCAGAAATGCCATGCGGATAAGGCGTCAAGGTTGGCGCCTCAAGTGAATGGAATCCTAGCAAAAAAAGCTCCTCGAAAGGAGCTTTTTGTGTCAACCGCTGGTTAAAACGACGTGCGTTTATACTCACGGTATCTGGGTTCCCAGAAGCTATCATCAATGCGTTTTTTCAATGCCTCATCAGACAGCTCGGCCGCGACGCCTTCTTCAATCGCCTGTTTCGCAACCGCAAAAGCAATTTGCTTTGAAACATAGGTAATATCTTCCAGTGAAGGAAGTAAGGCACCGGTGCCGCGCTTCGCTAACGGCGAACACTCAGCGAGTGCACGCGAAGAGGCCATTAACATACCATCGGTCACGCGAGTGGCGTCCACTGCAAGGACACCTAGGCCAATACCCGGGAAGATATAGCTGTTATTACATTGCGCGATTGGGAAGGTTTTACCATTGTCTAGGCGCACGGGTTCAAACGGACTACCTGTCGCAACCAGTGCTTGGCCGTCTGTCCAGCGAAGAATGTCAAAGGGAGTGGCTTCGACTCGGCTGGTTGGGTTTGATAGGGGGAAGATAATCGGCCGTTTACAATTATCATGCATGGCCTTAATTACATCTTCGGTAAAGAGGCCTGGTGCCCCAGAGACTCCAATGAGCACGGTTGGCTGGGCATTACGTACCACATCCAACAGTGAAATATTATTGTCTTCTAATTGCCAGTCTTTTAATGCGCTGCTCTTTTGAACCAGTTTTTGCTGGAAGTCGAGTAGGTTTGGCATGGCATCGATGAGTAAGCCCCAGCGATCAACCATAAAGACACGCGCACGCGCTTCTTGATCGGAAATCCCTTCCGACACCATTTGGGCAATGATAGCTTCAGCAATGCCACAGCCGGCAGAACCTGCACCGAGGAAGGTGATGCGTTGCTCGGAGAGCTTGGTGCCAGCGGCTTTACAGGCAGCAATTAACGAACCCACGGTGACGGCGGCCGTCCCTTGGATGTCGTCGTTAAAACAGCACACTTTGTCTTTGTAACGCTCAAGAATAGGCATCGCATTTTTCTGTGCGAAGTCTTCAAACTGAATGAGTGCATCCGGCCAGCGACGCTGCACCGCTTGGATGAATTCTTCAATAAAGTCGTCGTAGTCTTGGCCGCTTATCCGAGTATGGCGCCACCCCATGTACATAGGATCTGACAGACGCTGTGGATTATTGGTGCCCACATCGAGCACGATTGGAAGCGTATACGCTGGGCTAATGCCCCCACATGCGGTGTACAAAGATAGCTTTCCGATTGGAATGCCCATGCCGCCGATGCCTTGGTCGCCAAGACCAAGAATTCGCTCACCGTCGGTAACGACAATCACTTTCACATTGTGACGTGACGCGTTGTTTAAAACATCATCAATTCGATCGCGGTTTGGATAAGAGATARAAAGCCCACGGCCTCGACGATAAATATTAGAGAAGTTCTCGCAGGCAGCACCGACCGTTGGCGTATAGATGATTGGCATCATTTCGGTGATGTGATTCGACACTAAACGATAAAATAATGTCTCGTTGGTATCTTGAATATTACGCAAGTAAATGTGTTTATCGATATCGTTTTCAAAGCGTTGATACTGCTGGTAGGCGCGCTCGGTCTGCTCTTCAATGGTTTCAATGGCATCGGGTAGCAAGCCCTCGAGGTTAAAAAACTTACGTTCTTCGACGCTAAACGCACTGCCTTTGTTGAGAAGCGGGGTTTCGAGTAACGCAGGTCCCGCATAGGGAATGTAAAGAGGTCGCTTTTGATTATTCATGGGTTTTCAGACTCGGCATTGTCCAGGCTGGAATATGACTGACTTTTATTGCTCACTCAGTAACCTTATTCGTTAGAGTACGCATTATTAATGAGGCCTAATTGAGCAATTATATGAAACAAGGGGTAAAGTTTAGTCATTAATGGTGACCTAATTCAACTTTTTTGCATAGGAGTGGGCGGCCAAACACGTGTTTTTTGCGTGAAAGGGACGTGAGTATTCTTGTTATGCGTCATAACAAGGCCTTGCTTTGTGTATCAAGGTGTTGAATTGTAAAAAACAACAATGAGGAAGACTCATAAGCGCGTTTAAAATTACGCAGGGTGATTCTTCGCTGACTATACTCAGCAGTGATAACGGTTAGCACGGTGCTTGTCTGTGGCTGAGCCACAACCGCATGAACACCATGGTGTGGCAACCCAAAAGTAGCGTCATACATGAGTACGGGTTATCCGAATAATAATATTGGCTGGGCGTCTGTTTTTATGGAATGAACAACAAAGAGGTAGTCCAATGAAGTCACTCATTGCCGCCAGTTTACTGGTATTTTCAACTACGACAGTAGCTGCCAACCTAAGCGACTTAAATTATATCACTGAGGTTTATCCCCCTTTTAACTATGAAGAGAACGGGCAGTTGAAAGGAATTGCCGTGGATTTTCTCGAAGTGGCTACCGAAGCAGCGGGCGAACCGATTACCCGTGATCAAGTTAAGATCCAACCTTGGGCGCGTGGCTATGCCACCGCATTGTCTGAGCCAAACACGGTACTGTTTTCAACCACCCGCACGGAAGAGCGCGAAGATAAGTTTAAGTGGGTAGGTCCCATCACAGATACCAAAATTGTCGTGTGGGCACCGAAAAGTAAAGGGATTACCATTAATAGCGGCAGCGACTTTGCCAACTACAAAGTTGGGGTAGTACGTGACGATGTCGGTGAGCATTTGTTACGCAGCCTAGGCGTTAGCGATAACGCATTGCGTCTCTCACCTAAAGCAGATTTGCTGGCTAAACAGCTCGCGGCGGGCCGTGTTGATATGTGGGCGTATGAAGAAAACGTCAGTTCCTTCATCATGAGTCAAAATAATGTGGACACAAGCCAGTTTGAAGTGGTGTATGTGTTGAGTGAAGCGCAATTGTATTACAGCCTGAGCAAAAGTACGCCTGATAGCTATGTAGAGAAATTGCAAGCTGGGGTAGATAAAGCGATTGCAAGCGGGGCGCTCGATGAAATCAAAAGCCAGTATAAGTAGTGTTAGCTGATAACGACACTGTCTTTACAAGCAAAACGGGCCAAATGGCCCGTTTTTTGTGGCAGATGTTGCACATTAGTCGCGAAAGTTTTCGAACTGGAACGGCTGCTCAAAATCACTGTCTTTTACCAGCTGAATCACCGCTTGAAGATCATCGCGTTTTTTACCGGTTACTCGGACTTGTTCGCCTTGAATTTGTGTTTGTACTTTCATTTTGGCGTCTTTGATAGCTTTAGTGATTTTCTTGGCAACGGGGGTTTCAATGCCATTTTTGAATTTCACTTGCTGCGAGAAGCTTTTGCCTGAGTGCACCATATCTTGAATATCCATGGCACGAGAATCCACGCCACGTTTGGCAAGGTTATTACGCAGGATATCCATCATCTGGTTGAGTTGGAAATCTGCCTCTGCAATGACTTTCACGGTTTCTTTGTCCAGCTCGAAGCTCGCTTCAACGCCACGAAAATCAAAACGCGTCGCCAGTTCGCGACTTGCATTATCTACGGCGTTCTTCAATTCAACCTTGTCGATTTCAGACACAATATCAAAAGAGGGCATAGTTCTGTCCTTTTCTCACATGACGGATGTCATGTCGCTGATAAATAATTAATAGGCTTGATGTCGCTTAGCACTTGCAGTGGCCAGTCGCTCAAGCAAGCGTTCAGTATCCTGCCAGCCAAGGCAAGGGTCGGTAATAGACTGGCCATATCGGCGCGTCGCGCTATCACCCATAGGTTGGTTGCCTTCTTCTAAAAAGCTTTCTGCCATAATACCCGCAATGGCGGTACTTCCGTTAGCCAGTTGCGTTGCAATATCCTCTGCGACATCTAACTGACGGCGATGCTGTTTCTGGCAGTTGCCATGGCTAAAGTCTACCACTAATTTGGCCGGCAACCCGAAGCTCGATAAGGTTTCTGAGGCCGCTTGCACATCTTTTTGGTAGTAATTGGGTTGATGGCCGCCACGTAAAATAACGTGGCCATCAGGGTTACCCGCTGTGCGATAAATGGTCATGGTGCCATGCTTGTCTGGCGAGCAAAACAGGTGTGACTCACGGCTCGCACGAATGGCATCGACAGCGATACGAATATTGCCATCAGTGCCATTCTTAAACCCTACTGGGCAAGACAAGGCGGATGCCATTTCGCGATGGATTTGAGACTCGGTTGTACGCGCACCGATGGCCCCCCAACTGATCAAGTCGGCAATATATTGACCGGTGATCATATCGAGAAACTCGGTCGCAGTGGGTAAACCCATTTTATTGATATCGAGTAACAACTCACGGGCAGTGAACAGCCCAGCACGAATATCACCGCTCCCATCAAGGTGAGGGTCGTTTATCAAACCTTTCCAACCGACAACCGTGCGCGGCTTTTCAAAGTAGGTACGCATGACAATCAGTAACTGATCGGAGTAAGTCTCTGCCAATCCTTTTAACCGTTTGGCGTATTCGCGTGCAGCGTCAGGATCGTGCACGGAGCAGGGCCCAATCACCACAAGTAGGCGCGGGTCATGGCCATTAAGAATTTGGCTGATTGCATGACGCGAAGCAGTAATATGGCGAGCAACATTGTCGCTGATGGGGTGGGCGGCTTCCACCTCTGCGGGCGTGGGCATGGTATCAACCACGCGGGTGCGAAGTTCATCGGTTTTCAGTGGCATAGAGGACAGCCTTCCTCACATCTTAATCTGTTGCGAAGCCAGTAAGATAGCAAAAATCGCGGCCCTTGAAAGCATGAATGTGATATCCGTAGCGTTTTTAAGGCGATTTTGACCAGAAAAATGCTGGTTAGGGCTGACGACGAGCTAAGTTTTTTGCCCGTCATCAGTCACTGATAGTTAGGACGAACAGCTCAATGCAAGGCCTTTATTATCATCCGTTGGCGGGTTGGCCAAGTGCGCGAGCGACGGGTGCTCATCGAAGGGGTGGGCAAGTACCGTCATTAAATCATGGGTTGGTTGTAAGTCCCCTTTTTCAGCCGCCTCGATGGCCGCTTGGGCCAAATAGTTGCGTAAAATGTACTTTGGATTGGTGCGCTGCATACAGGCCAGACGAGTCGCATCATCCAGTGTATGGACGCGCTGTTGATACGCGGATAGCCATTCAGTTAATGCCTGCGTGTCTTGGCAGATGGATTTGAACTGGTTCAGGGTGCCGGCTGTTAGGAGTGCGTCACCGCGATACTGACTGAGTTGATAGAAAAAACACGTATAGTCGGTTTGGTTTTCCTCTAGCAATGCAAAGAGCTGATTAAACAATTGACTGTCTGACGGCTGTGCGTCGGACAAACCCAGCTTATCGCGCATGGCGCGGCTATAGGCAACTTGTAGTCGATGTTCAAAGCTGCCAAGAATATCGTTAATCACATCCTTGTCCACGAGAGGCGTAAAGGCATAGCCCAGTGCGGACAGATTCCAGAGTGCGATGGCAGGTTGCTGATTAAACGCATAGCGACCACTGTAATCGGAATGGTTGCAGATATAACCTGGGTCGAAATCGTCTAAAAAGGCATAAGGGCCGTAATCGAAGGTCTGGCCGAGAATCGACATATTATCGGTATTCATCACACCGTGGTTAAAGCCGATGGCTTGCCATTGGGCAATCATATCCGCCGTTCGTTCGACAATTTCTTGTAGCAGTGCCGCATAGGGTTTTTCGGCCTCGGCCAGTTCAGGGAAATGACGTGCAATCACATAGTCGGCCAGCGTGCCTAGTGCCTCATGCTGCTGACTGTAAAACAAGTACTCGAAGTGGCCAAAACGGACGTGACTCTCGGTAACGCGAAGTAGCGTTGCGGCAGTTTCGATGCGCTCGCGCATCACCGGGGTATCGCTGGTGGCCATGGCTAATGCCTGAGTGGTCGGAATGTTGAGCCCTGTCATGGCGGCACTGGCGAGATACTCGCGGAGCGTCGAGCGTAACACCGCTCGTCCATCACCGTGGCGGCTGTATGGCGTTTTTCCCGCCCCTTTTAGGTGCCAATCCCACAAGGTGCCATCGGCATCGCGCCATTCCCCTAATAAGACACCACGGCCATCGCCGAGCGCGGGGTTATATTGACCAAACTGGTGACCGGTGTATTTCATTGCAAACGGTGTTCGGCCGGCTAACGGCTGCTCTGCGGATAAAATCGCCCGAAACGCTTCCGAGGTGAGGTCAGATTCATTCAATCCAAGCTGTTTTGCCAGTTGGGCGTTATAGGTGAAAAGCCGACCGTTTTCGAGCGCGGTTGGCGTAACGTGTTCGCCAAATGCACTGCCAAGCTGGCTAAAACTAAAGCTGATGTGTGAGCCGTTAAATACTGCCATGAATTCCCCCTATAGTCTTCACTCAAGCCTAACAGGGATTGGGCCGCTAACAAGAGACAGAAAGTAGGGGTATAGCGGGAGATAGGCAGTGCTTGAGGGTTTTTTATCCGTTTGAGTGGTGTTTTGGCTGCGCATATCAGGGTGAAATTGCGTATACTCACCGCCATTACTTTCTACAGCGTTGAGACAATGATTAAACTAGGCCAATACAACACATTGACGGTAGTGAAGCAGGCAGACTTCGGGGTATTTCTTGATGGTGATGAGTTCGGCAATATTTTGCTACCAACTCGGTACGTCCCTGAGAATACCCGTGTCGGCGACGAGCTCAAGGTGTTTATCTATTTCGATTCCGAAGACGATATTATCGCCACTACTGAAACGCCATTGGCCCAAGTGGGCGAGTTTGCGTCTTTGCGCTGTGTTGGTGTCAATTCGGTTGGCGCGTTTGTCGATTGGGGCTTGAGCAAAGACTTGCTGGTGCCTTTTAGTGAGCAACGCACGCGAATGGAAGAGGGTAAACCTTATGTGGTTCGCGTCTACACGGATAAAGCCTCGGGCCGTATCGTGGCTAGCCGCAAATTCAACAAGTTTATCAGCGACGAAAAGCCTCGTTTAAAAGCGGGCGACAAAGTGTCGGTAATCATTACGGATATCACGGACCTCGGCTTTAAGTGTGTGGTGAATAATCAGCACTGGGGGCTTATTTATCGCGCTGAAGCGTTCGGGAAGCTGTTCATCGGTAAGAAGCTGAGTGCGTTTGTTAAAACGGTGCGCGACGATGGTAAGTTGGATCTTGCTCTACAAAAACACGGTAAAGCGCGGGTTGATGATTTAAGCGATAAAATTTTGCAAACCCTAGATAAAAAAGGGGGCTTTTTGCCGCTTAACGACAAAAGCTCCCCGGATGCGATTTTTGCCTTGTTCCGCACCAGTAAAGCGACCTTTAAAAAGACTTTGGGTGGCTTGTACAAGCAACGCAAGATTCGTATTGAAGCGGATGGCATTTACCGCGTTAAGTGACGGCGTCACGTTAGACAAGACAAAAAAAGGCTCGGAACGTCCTGTTCCGAGCTCAGGGAAAGGGCTCATTGGAGCCAGATGCCAATTTAGGTTGTGATTCCACTAAAGTGTAGTTTATCAATACAGCTTTGCCAGTTTCTTTCCCTGTGAACTATTATCAACACCATTTCATATCGATTAAAACAAGTTGCTATCGCGAACTTGATCGCGAGGTAGGCCATTTTTAATCCGATTCCCGACCCATTTGCCGAGTCCGAGCACGTCCCCTTGATAGGTCACAATAATATCGCCCTTATCTGGCGTTTGATCGGGCCAAATGTCGCGTCCTTGATACCATTCAACGGCTTGTGTCTTGGTGAGCGCAATGGTTTTACATTCAGCGAGTGACTGGGTGCTCAGTGCGATAATCGCCTCGTGTTGCCAGCGATAACCTTTGCGGTGGGTTTCGGCTAACTTGATCCCAATGCGGTCAAACTTCACTTCGCCTAACATAGGTTCGATAGCTGAAGGGAAAAGCCATACCTCTTTGTCACGTAACCATAGCGTGGCCTCATTCGGCAGMGATAGCCCGAGTTCCTTTTTAAAGGTGGCGCTTATCTGTTGATTGTCTTTTTGACTTGCCGGTGAGAATGGAAATTTGCCCAGTCGCTTTTTTACACTCGGTGGAGTGGCGGATGCATGTTTACGAATGCGGGCGACAAAAAAGCCCTCGCTGTCAAAAATCTGAGGGTAGAGATGTAAAAAGCCTTCCTCGGTCAGAGCTTGTTCGGCACCCGGGAATAAATCCTTTAGTGACTCAAAAGTGACAGCGTCACCGTAAGTTTGCTTGAGCCAGTGGCAAACCGACTGATTTTCGGTGTGGTTCAAGGTACAGGTTGAATACACCAGCACGCCGCCCGGTTTCAGTGCGTGAAACGCGCTATCAATCAGGGCTTGTTGGGTCTGCGCAATATCATCGACTGAGGCAAGGCTCCAGTTATTCATTGCATCAGGATCTTTACGAATAGTTCCTTCACCAGAGCAGGGCGCGTCAAGCAGAATGGCATCAAATTGCTCGGGTAACCAGCCGCCGAATACACGGCCATCAAAGTGAGTCAGTGCAACGTTTCTTACCCCGCAGCGTTGTACATTGGCATGTAGCCCTTTGATGCGGCTCGCTGAAAACTCATTCGCGACCAAAATACCGTTGTTTTGCATGGAGGCTGCCAACTGAGTGGTTTTTGAACCTGGTGCGGCCGCAACATCAAGCACTTGCTGCCAATCAGGGGCTTGGCCCGGTTCATGCTCGCCTGCCAGCAAGGCAGTGACCGGCATCATAGAGCTTGCTTCTTGAATGTAAAACAGTCCCGCCATGTGTTCAGCCGTATTGCCTAATGGCACTTTGTCATCGTCTTGTCGCTCAATCCAAAACCCTGTGTCACACCAAGGTACGGGAGTCAGTGTCCAATGATGCTCTGCGGCACGTTGCTTAAATGCATCGACGGAAATTTTTAACGTATTGACACGAATACTGCGGCGCAGAGGACGCTGACAGGCAGCGACGAACTCCTCCATGGAGAGGTGCGAGGGCATTGTCGCCTGTATTTGGGCTAAGAAAGCCTCTGGCAGTGAGATATTGGGGTGCAAAACAGGATCTCTTGTTGATGAACTCGAAATTAGCAGCGCAAGATTGTAAACAGATCTTGGTCTTGAGTGTAGGTCGCGGGAGGAGAAAGTCGGTATTTTTACTCAAAAAGGGCAGCCAAAGAAAAAGGCTGCCCGAAAAGATAGCGCTAGGGTTTCGGGATCGCAGTGCGCCACTCACGCCACTCTGCTTTGGGTTCTCGATGCAGTAGGTAGTGGCGTTTGTCGTTAGCTTTGGGGGCCAATGGAGAGGTGTCGGGTGTTGCAAAGGCGATCCCACCTTTCAGTAGGCTATCAATGGTGCCGCTTTTTAGGTTGGCACCGGTCAAACCAATCGACACATCCACACCGGATTGATTCCAAAACACCGTGTTTTCTCGAACCAGATGTGCATACTGCGGCGTGATCTGGACACTGAATAAAACGCGGTCAGCAAACTCGCCCAATTGCACTTTGGAGACAGTGCCTACCTCCATATCGCGATAGAGGATTGGGGTGCCAACAGCAATGGAATGACGTGCATCACTTTCGAGCACCAGTGATAGGCCCCGCGGATATTTGGGGGAAGCATGTAATTCGAATTCTTGCTTAAATTCGCCCGCTCCGGGTACGACAGAGATATAGGCCCCAAACAAAGAATCTAAGTTCTCAGTTTTTGTAAGGCTTAATACCGGATGGGTTAGCCAGTAATAGCTCCCTTGACGGGCAAGTTCATTTTTATATTCAGGGTACAAACGACTGTGCACGCGGACCGATTGAGTTTTAAAATCCGGTTCTAGTTGGGTAATCTCGCCAACATCCACCCCTTGATAACGGATTACGCTGCCAACCTTTAACCCTTTGGCTTCGTCCGTGTTGAGTACAATATCGACCCCGTAACGTGCCGCGTCTTTTCGTGAGGGGTAGAGCTTCCAGTCGCCTTGGCGTTTGTTGCTAATGCCCGGCATAGAGCCAAAGGCGATACCGCCACTGAGTAAAGAGCGAAGCGAGCCTGTGTTGATTTCTACACCACGTAAGTTGGCTTTGATGTCGAGACCGGATTGATTCCAAAATACGGTATCGCGGTTTATCAGGTGGCGATAGCGATTGTTCACGGCAATCGATATCGTGACGCTTTTTCCATTCAGCTGGTAGCCTTCCACTTGCCCGACGACAAAATTGCGATACATCACCGGACTGCCCTCGTTAATGCTGGGCAGTGCATCAGCCACTAGGGTAAAGCGGGTTTTGCCTTGCGCGTCTTCTCGCGCGTGTTTGGCTTGGATACGTGAGGTATAGAGCGGATAGCTATCGCGTACACCTTGCTTGCCTTGGCTAGTAAAGCTTAATGCGGGATCGGCGATTTGCTCCATAGCAGGCACTACCACATCGAGCCCATTGCCGCTCAACTCACCGGTAATTCCCCCTAATATAAAGAATTGCGATTGTTGTTTGACAAGATGGCGGTATTGCGGATAGATCACCGCTTTTATCGTGACGGTGTCACTTTTATTGAGGCCGATGTGATCAATAAAGCCCACCTGAATGCCACGATGAAGCACTTTGGTGCGAGGCGTAAGGCCGTAAGCGTCATCGGCGTCGAGCGTAACTACCAAGGCATCGGCGGCCTCTTTTTGTTGCTGCTGCCACGTGCTGGCTGAGAAGCGATAATGACTATCAACAGCTGGAGCATCAGGGGAGCCGGGCACCACGGATAAGAAGTTACCCAACACCAAGTTGCCGATATTTTTAAGACCGTTAAAACCAATCTGTGGTTGTTCGATGGTGATTTGGGTCTCTTGATTGAACAGCCACAGCATGCTCGGGTCTATGGCGGCCGTGGCAGACGCGTTTTGGGTGTCTGGATCGATGCGAATCTCGGTAATCTCACCGATCTGCAGTCCTTGATAGGTGACTCGGGCGCCAGCGCCTTGAATACCGTGGTTGGTAGGCAAGGCAATTTCAATGGTTTGGCCACGTTCTGCAGCACTCAGGCTTGGGTATAACCTAAAGCTGTCATTATGCGTCGCTTGTGGGCTGGTACTCGGTGAATCAAACGTCACACCGCCGGCCACTAAGCTGGCAAGACTATCAAGTTCGACATCGACCCCAGACAGATCGACATTCGCTTTCAAACCACTGACGGACCAAAACCGCGTGTCTTGCTTCACCAACGAACTGAACTCAGGTTTGATCAATACAGACAGGGTGACGCCTTGATTATCATCATCAAGACGATAACTGTAGATCTCGCCGACTTGGATTTTACGGTAATAAAGTGGCGAGCCAATATTGAGCGAGCCCAAGGTCGGTGCGTGGAGCTTAAAGGTCGTGCCAGCTTTATCGGTCGTATCAGCCGGGGGCTCATCGCGCGCGGTAAAGCGAAGGCTAGGTTCACCCTTTCCCGGTTGAAGGGCGATGTAATTCCCCGACACCAGTGTTTCAAGGCCGCTAATCCCCGTTAATGACGCGCGTGGTTTCACTAACCAGAATTCACTGCCGGTCGTGAGCAACTGCTTGGCTTCTGGGTAAATCGTGGCATCGACATAAATGCCATTGAGATCATCCGCCAAGGTGATATTGCGAACTTTCCCGACTTCTAGCCCTTGGTAACGAATGGTTGTTCGCCCCGCTTCTAAGCCTTGCGCATCGTTGAACAGAATTTGAATCCGCTGTCCGGCTTCATTAATGGATTGAAAAACGAGCCATCCCGCTAAGCCTAGCGCCAAGATAGGCAAGATCCATAAAGGAGAAAGGCCATAGGTCGTCTTAATGGTTGGCGTCGGCACGTCGTGTTTGTCGCTCATGATGATCCCATATCAAACGCGTATCAAGAAGGTCAGTGGCCAGCATAGTGAGTACCACCACAATACCAAAAGCAATGGCGCCAGGGCCGGGTGTAAAGTCCATAATGCGGCCACGATCAACGAGCGCGACCATCAATGCAATCACGAATAAGTCCATCATTGACCACTTGCCAATCCATTTCACGCTTCGATATAGCCACATGCGTTGGCGTGGCGTAATGGCGACAGAGGTATGCAAGCTAATCAGAATGAAACCAAGTCCGAGAATCTTTGCCACTGGCACAATGATACTGGCGGTAAAAATTATCGCCGCTATTCCCGGCATACCATTGTTAATCAGGCTGGCAACGCCAGAAAAAATCGTGTCTTCGAGTCGGATGCCATTCGAGAAAAAAATCGAGATTGGATAAAGGTTGGCGGGCAACAAAAAGACCGCAGCGGTGAGCAGACACGCCCATGTTTTTTGCTCGCTGCGTAGCAGGCGAACGTGTAGGGGACGTTCACAACGTTGGCAATGGGTTTGAGTGCTATGGTGTTGCGTCAAACCACAGTGATCGCAACGAATCAAGTTATGGATACTGTTGACAGGTTTAGGGGCTAAGAACGCATCCCAGTAGCGTCGGGTATTGACACGTACTAGCAGCACCGAAAGCAGAATTTGTAACGTGGCGTAGCAGGCGAGCCCCAATGAAAAGCGAAGATCGGCATAGTCTTGGATTTTAAAGCACGCAATCGCGAGGCTAACCATAAACACATCCGCCATGACCCAATGACGGAGGTGATCAATCAGCGTCACGGTTGGACGGAAAAAGCGAATGTTGCCGTGACGGCGCGCCAAGTGCATGACCAGAATGGCTAAGGTAAAAAGGAGTGGTGCAAGGCTAGCACAAAAGACCACCAGCGCGGTGACAAAGGGGTAGCTGGTCCATAGAAGGTTCGCGCCGGTCAGCACAGATGCGCTTATTTCCTTGCCTAATAAGTTGATTGATAACAGCGGTAGCCCATGGGCGGGTAAAAATAACACCAGTATGGTTAACGCAATGGCCAACTCACCGTTAAACGATAATCGACGCCCTTGCTGCAATTTAGTGGCGCAGCGTGGGCAGATGGCAAGGTGATCCCAAGCGGTTTCGCAACCGGTCAACACAAGATCGCAACCGGGACAGCGAATTAACCCTGTCCGAGGTTGAGGCTCAAGATGAGTGACCGGTTGCACGCGCATGCTATTTCCCTGCTGCCTGTTGAATGGTGCCATAAAGTGTTTGGTATACGCCCGGGGCGGTAACCAACTCACCGTGGGTGCCTTTTTGGGTGACTTGGCCATCCTCCAGCACGTAAATCAAATCCGCTTCTTTCACCGCGGAGAGTCGATGCGCCACAATCAGCGTGGTGCGACCGGCTAAGAAGGTATGCATCGCTTGGTGCAGTGCCCGCTCCGTTGCGGTATCTAATGCCGACGTGGCTTCATCTAGAATGACCAGTTTAGGGTCGCCAAGCAACATTCTTGCGATGGCGACACGTTGACGTTGCCCGCCCGATAAACGGATCCCTTGTCGTCCCAGCGGTGTATCGAGCCCTTGAGTGAGCTTATTCACGACATCACCAAGTTGCGCCTGTTCTAGCGCGTGCCAAAGCTCGCTATCAGTCACATCTCGCCCCAAGCTCAAATTATTACGTAGGGTATCGTTAAACAACATGGGTTGTTGTAGTACCACCGCAATCTGTTGGCGAAGCGCGGCTAAATTAAGCTGATTGATCGAATAGCCGTTATAGCGGATATCGCCGCGTTCAACCGGATAAAGGCCCAGCAACAATTGGATCAACGTTGATTTACCGCCACCACTGGCGCCGACCAATGCGACACGCTGTCCCGCTGGGATATGCATATTCAAGCCATTGAGAACAGATTTATCTTCATCATAGGCGAAGTGCAGATCCTCAATCTCGATATCCAAGGCTGTATTGTCGCTATCACTTGGATTTTGGCCGTCAGGACGGCGTGCCTCTTCTTGCAAACTCAACACATCGTTGACTCGATTCATGGCTGCTTTAGCGCTATACCATGCAAACTGGATCCCTAACAGTTCCTGAACCGGGCCCAACATAAACCAAAGATAGCCGAACACAGCAAACATTTGACCAATGGTCAGATCACTAAAAAAGACCATGCCCATCGCGACAGCGCGGAAAAGTTCAAAGCCAATCAAAAACATCAAAAATGATAAGCGTCCCGCGGCCTCTGACTGCCAAGCATATTTATCGGCACTGACCTTAATATCGCCTGCACTTTGATCCAATTGATGAAGGTATTCACGCTCTCGGTTGGCGGCGCGGAGTTGGTAAAGCCCATCGAGTGTGTCGACGAGACGTTGCTGGAAGCGCTCAAACGCTTGGTTTTCTCGTTTTTTAAGATGTTTAACCCGTTGGCCTAGAGCGCGACTTAAGGCAACCACGATCGGGTTGATGAGCAAAATAAAAAGCCCTAATCGCCAATCCAGCCACAAAAGCACCACCGCGGTGCCCATTACGGTGAGAATGCCGATAATAAACTTACTCAGCGTAGTACCAATAAATTTATCAATGGTTTCGACATCGGTCACCAAATGAGACGTTAACCCGCCACTGCCGCGCAGTTCATACTCTTGCATACTCACACGGCCTAATTTTGCAATCAGGTGTTGACGAATTTTATAGGTAATGGCTTTGCCGACCAGGGTGAACTGACGGCTTTGAAGGATGTTAAGCGCTTGGCTGGTGGCACGCATCAACACCACAATGACAAGCACCGCCGCGATATAAAAAGCGGCATGTTGCCAAGCTTGTGGCAATACGTGGTTTAGCACCGCGAGCCCCCAATCGGGTTTATCGAGCAGCACTTCATCGACCAGTAATGGCATCAATAACGGAATGGGCACGCTGATCAGGGTGGCGACAATTGCCACAATATTGGCCCAAATCAGGCGGGTACGATGAGGTCGGGCTTGGTCAAGAAGCCAGCGCCAAGTAATCATAAATCAAGATACTCAATTGAAATGTCTTTGGATTATTTCTATTGTAATGGTCTTGTTGTTTGAGATGCAGTGATTTATGGAAAACAAAGCTGATTTTTACCGTCTGTTAACCCAACAAGCGGTTGCTTTATGTGAGGGCGAGCCAAGTTTGATTGCAAAACTGGCGAACGTGAGCGCATTACTGAATAGCCAACTTGAAGACATTAACTGGGTGGGTTTTTACTTGAGTGATGGCAAAGAGTTGGTGTTGGGACCATTTCAGGGCCTGCCGGCGTGCGTTCGGATCCCATTTGAAAAAGGGGTTTGCGGTGCCGCCTTTAGCCAAGATAAAGTCATGCGGATTGAAGACGTACACGCATTTGAGGGGCATATCGCCTGTGATGCCGCCAGTAACGCTGAACTTGTCGTCCCGGTTAGAATCGACAACCAACTCCAAGCCGTGCTTGATATTGATAGCCCAACAGTGGGTCGTTTTGACCAAGAAGATGAACAGGGCCTGACTACCTTGGTCAAAGAATTGCAAAAACACCTGTAATTTCGTCAATCTCGGTAGTTTTTTAATATCAGGTATCTATAATACGCACCACTTTCATACTTAAATACACGTAGATATTCTGCTGCAGCTTGACTACAGCAGGCCAGGAAAAAACATGGAAAATACTGAAAAGCTCGCGAACAGCAAAGAAGTCATTGCCTACATTGCTGAACGTTTCCCTAAATGTTTTACTGTTGAAGGCGAAGCCAAGCCACTAAAAATTGGCATTTTTCAAGATCTTGCAGAACGCTTGAATGATGACCCTAAGGTAAGCAAAACCCAATTGCGAGCCGCGCTTCGCCAGTACACGTCTTCCTGGCGTTATCTGCACAGCGTGAAACCGGGTGCGTCACGCGTCGATCTTGATGGCAACGCGTGTGGCGAGCTAGAACAAGAGCATATAGATCACGCGGCTCAAACTCTTGCTGAAAGCAAAGCGCGTGCGGCGGAACGTCGTAAGCAACAAGCGAAAAAAGCAGACGGTCAAGGCAAAACGCCAGCCAAAGGCAAAAAAGCGGCAGCTCAAACGGCAAAAGCTCGTACGAGTAAACCAAAGCCAGCTAAAATGACTAAGAAAGCTAAAGAGCCACGTCGCGAACTCAGCGCCAGCGACGTTGTCGTAGGAAAAGACGTAAATGTGAACATGGGCAATGGTAATCTGCCAGCGACCATTGTTGAAATTAACAAGGATGAGGTGCGTGTTCGTCTTACTAACGGTTTGACCATGTTAGTGAAAGCGGAGCACCTCAGCGCCTAAAGGAGACTCCTCGACGCATGTTTTGTCGACGCCGCTTTTCGGCTATCGCTGCCAGCTTGATGCTGGCAGCGTCTGCCCAGGCCGTAGAGGCCAACTTTCAACTCAGTGATTTGCCAACACTTTCCGCTGAACCCCAACACAAAACCGCTTCAAAGCGTGTCACCTCGCGCTTTACCCGCTCGCATTACAAGCAGTTTTCTCTCGACGATGCTTTCTCGGCCGGGATCTTTGAGCGTTATCTCGAGACGTTAGATTACAACCGTGTCTTTTTAACCCAGAGCGATGTCGATACCTTATCGCGTTGGAAAGACCGGCTGGACGATCAGCTCAAAGAGGGGGAAACCGACGCGGCCTACGAAATCTACAATTTGGTACTCAAAAAGCGCTTTGAGCGATACCAATATGCACTCGAGGTTCTCGATAAGCCGTTTGATTTCTCTAAAGACGAGTCAATGGTTCTCGACCGTACCGAACTGCCTTGGGCGGCCAATGAGCAAGAACTCGATGCGATTTGGGATAAGCGAATTAAAAATGATGCGTTGAATCTCCGTCTAACGGGGAAAGACGATGACGATATTCGCGAAACCCTAGGTAAGCGCTATAACAGCGCATTGAAGCGCCTCACCCAAAGTCACAGTGAAGATGTGTTTCAAGTCTACATGAACGCGTTTGCGCGAGAAGTGGACCCGCACACTAGCTATCTTTCTCCGCGCAATGCTGAGCAGTTCCAATCTGAGATGAACCTGTCACTCGAAGGGATTGGTGCGGTTTTGCAGGTGAAGGATGAATATACAGTGATTCGTTCGTTGGTGGCTGGTGGCCCTGCCTCAAAGTCTAAACAGTTATCGCCGGGAGATCGCATTATCGGTGTCGGTCAAGAAGACGAGGCGATGGTGGATGTGATTGGCTGGCGACTCGATGATGTCGTCGAGCTGATCAAAGGACCGAAGGGAAGCGAGGTCCGGCTACAGATTTTGCCTGAAGGCGCCAACGCTAAAAGTTACAGCGTCACTATTACTCGTGACAAAATCCGCTTAGAAGACCGCGCGGTCAAATCCGACGTGATTGAACGTGGCGATCAAAAAGWAGGGGTGCTGACGGTGCCGGGCTTTTATGTCGGTTTGGCTGAAGATACCAAGAAAGAGTTGGCAGCGCTCACCGCGCAAAATGTCAGTGGTATTGTGGTGGACTTGCGTAATAACGGTGGCGGCGCTTTGAGTGAAGCAACAGCGTTGAGTGGCTTGTTCATCGACAAAGGTCCGATTGTGCAAGTGCGCGATAGCTACGGTCGGGTTAAGGTCAACAACGACAGTGATGGCAAGAGTTTCTACAACGGGCCGATGACGGTACTGATTAACCGTTACAGTGCGTCGGCGTCAGAGATTTTTGCCGCGGCCATGCAAGATTACCACCGTGCAATTGTGCTTGGCGAACAGTCATTCGGTAAAGGTACAGTGCAGCAGCACCGCTCGCTAAATCATATTTATGATTTGTTCGAAAAGCCTTTAGGTTACGTGCAATACACCATTCAAAAATTCTATCGCATCAGTGGTGGCAGTACCCAAAATAAAGGCGTGGTACCCGATATTGCGTTTCCATCGCCGGTATCCCCCGATGAAACTGGTGAGAGCATGGAAGACAACGCGTTGCCATGGGATCAAATTGCCCCTGCGGAATACTCGGCAATGAAGCTGCCTGATGACGTGATTGATGCGTTGACCAAGCGCCATCAAACCCGCATTGCTTCAGACCGTGAGTTTGGTTTTATCCGCGAAGACATTGCGCTTTATCAGCAGGAAAAAGATAAAAACAGTATTTCCTTGAATGAGAAAGTGCGCCGGCAGGAAATGGATCACGAGGATAAAGAACGTTTGGCGCGCCTAAATGCACGTCAAAAAGCCATGGGCGAACCGCCGTTTAAATCGCTCGAGGATGTGCCGAAGGATTACGAAGAGCCGGATGCCTACTTAGAGGAAGCGGCGAGCATTACCAATGATCTTGCCACTCTAATCGCTAATCGTTGATCATCCTCGGTTGGTGTCACGACAAGCCTAGGCAATTGCCTAGGCTTTTTTTATGACATGGAGATGACGCGTAGATGTTGATGAACCGATAAAACGAGATCAATATCAAAAAATTGTAGCATTTTGAGATCTACGTCTAACCTTATTGATAGGAATAACGGTCAGTGGGGTGAGATATGCGTCTCTTACTTGGGTGTATGTTAGCGATCATCGTGTCGCTTCCGGTTCGCAGCGAAGAGCTCTCTCGCGTGGATTTCCCATTACTGCTGGGGGATTGGTATTGGTTTAGCGACATGCCCGTTGAGCAAGCCCCACATCCTTACAAAGCGATTAATCTGTCTTTTAATTCCAATTACGAGTTTCGTATCGATTTGTTACGTCATGATGGACAACTCGAAACCGCTGCAGGGCAGTACGACATCAACGAGAACATATTACGCCTGTACGATAATGAAGGCATCGAGCAGCGGCATGCCTATCAGCTCAATCATAACCAATTGCAACTGCAAGGTGCGGTCTTTACCAAGCTCCTGCCAGAAGATTTAAGCGGTTTGTGGCGTTCCCACAGCATCTCAGGCGAAGATGTGAGTGAACACGTTGACGGGGTGTCGCTGCAATTACGGCCCGACTTCTTATTCGCGATGCAGGTGCGCGGGGATGATGGGAGCTCAGTCACTCATCGCGGGGTCTATTTGGTGGAAGGCGACAACCTGATGTTGATCTACCGTAACGGTCGGCACTCATCGCAATTCCAACTGGCGGCAGATACCTTGCGATTAACCAATGATGTGTTTGGAATGGAAGCGATTCTGGAACGGCAATAGTGCCCCAAACAAGACAACCAGCCCGTCACGCGATGAAAAAAATGCCCGTATCACAGCGGGCATTTTTGTACCTGACTCTTTAATCAATCAGTCTAAATGCCGCTTTCAGCGCACTCAAATGCGCCTCGTCTTTACAAATTGCTTTGTTTGGCTCATCGGAGATTTTGGCGACGGGTTTGCCTTGGCAGCTAGTGAGCTTGATCACCACGTTAAGGGTTTTCACGTCGGGTAGATCACAGGTTAATTGGGTACCAATTCCAAACGATGTTTGCACCCGCCCTGAAAAATGGCGATAGATATGAATAGCCTTGGCCAGCGTGAGGCTGTCAGAGAAGACCAACGTCTTAGAGTCAGGGGCGATATCGTGATGCTGGTAGTGGGCAATGGCTTTTTCTCCCCAAGCGATGGGATCGCCACTGTCATGACGCAGACCGGTAAAGGCTTGCGAGAGTTCGCTGTCAAAATCACGAAGGAAAGCATCCATATTGATGCAATCGGTCAGAGCGATGCCCAGACTGTTTGGATATTCTTTTAACCAAACACGTAGCGCAAGCTGTTGTGAATCGGCCAACGCTCCCGCCAGCTGCTGATGCGCTTGAAACCACTCATGAGCTTGGGTACCAACTGGGGGCAGGCCAAGCTCTTTCGCTAACCAAACATTGGAGGTGCCTTTTAGCGGGGGATAAGCGGCTTTCAGGCGTTTAACGATGGCATAGTGCACATCACGCGAGAAGCGGCGACGTGTGCCGAAGTCGACCAATTGAAAGTCATCGGCAAAGCCGTCTTCGGGTAAATGATTCAGTTTCTCCTCAAGTCGGGCCAATGCGTGCTCCACCCCGAACGTGGGGTAGCAGATGCGATTCCGTAACTCACAGATAATCGCGAGTAATGGCACTTCCCAGAGAATCACTTCGCACCACGGACCAGCAATATGAATCGCCAGCTGTCCTTCTTCGATAGTGACAGTAACTTGCTCTGGGCGAAGCTGAAAGTGCTTCAGGTATGAGAGAAAATCTGCTTGATAGAGCTCGAGCGAGGCCAGATAATTTAACTCCTGCTCAGTAAAACGCAGTGAGCCTAGCGCGTTCACTTGCGCTATCACCGCGTCTTTTAGCGGAGTTAAATTCTCATCACTCCGACAATAGAAGTCCGCGGTGACGTGAACGTCACGATAGTGATGAAAGACGGCTTGCTGCATATTCAGCTTGTATGCGTCCGTATCCAGCAGTGAAGTGATGATCGGATTGTGCATGCGTGTGGAACGCCTTACGTGTTACAAAACGAAATTGGCGTCATAGTACCGCAATTTCTGTAAAATTTAACCGTCGTCACATTATATTTCCTGCCGGATTGGCAGCCTGCGTTGACAATATGCTGCATAATTCGCCAATTTGAGAGGTTTTATCGTCACATTGACAGTTTGTGAGGCGTTTTTTACACATCGCATACGCAAACAATTGATAACAAAGTGTTAAACCTATAGTCATCTTTTTGCGAGCGCGGTATGGTATAGCACGCTGCTCGCCAAGGTTGGCGTCAGGCAGTCACTGACACGATTTGTTGGCTGAGGTACACCCAATAATAAGGATTCAACATGTCTCAACAACCCACTGCGAAATATCGTAAAGATTATCGCGCCCCTGATTTTACCATTACCGACCTAAACCTAGAGTTTGATCTTGAGCCGAACGCAACCTTGGTAACGGCCGTGAGCCAAGTGAAGCGTTTAAATGACAATGCGACCGACATTGAACTGGATGGCGAAAACCTAAAGTTAGTGCGTATCGACATCAATGGCGATGCATGGACGGCCTACAGTGAGGAGTCAGGCAAACTCATCGTCCGTGATGTGCCTGCGGCGTTCACGCTCACGATCCAAACCGAGATCGACCCAGAAAATAATTCGGCCCTTGAAGGTTTGTATATATCAGGCGGTGCGTATTGCACGCAGTGTGAAGCAGAAGGCTTCCGCCGTATTACTTACTATCTCGATCGCCCGGATGTATTGGCACGTTTCACCACCAAGGTGATTGCGGATAAAGCGTCTTATCCATACTTGCTGAGTAACGGTAACAAAATTGCGTCGGGCGAGTTGGATAACGGTCGTCATTGGGTTGAGTGGCATGATCCGTATGCAAAGCCAAGTTATCTGTTTGCGCTAGTTGCTGGTGATTTTGATGTGTTGCGTGACAGCTTTGTGACGCGTTCAGGTCGTGAAGTGGCCCTCGAAATTTTCGTGGATAAAGGCAACTTAGATCGCGCCGATCACGCCATGGTTTCGCTTAAGAATGCGATGAAATGGGATGAAACACGCTTCGACCTTGAGTATGACCTTGATATCTACATGATCGTGGCCGTTGATTTCTTCAACATGGGTGCTATGGAGAACAAAGGCCTCAATATCTTTAACTCCAAGTATGTGCTTGCCAATGCAGAGACGGCAACCGATGCCGACTATTTGGGGATTGAGGCGGTTATTGGTCATGAATACTTCCATAACTGGACGGGGAACCGAGTCACCTGTCGTGATTGGTTTCAGCTGAGCCTGAAAGAAGGGTTAACGGTTTTCCGCGATCAGGAATTTTCGTCTGATTTGGGCTCTCGCTCGGTCAACCGTATTGAAAATGTTCGCATTATGCGCGGCCCTCAATTTGCTGAAGATGCAAGCCCGATGTCGCATCCGATCCGCCCAGAAAAAGTGATCGAAATGAATAACTTCTACACCCTGACAGTGTATGAAAAGGGCAGTGAAGTGATTCGTATGATGCACACTATTCTTGGCGAAGAAGGGTTCCAAAAAGGCGTGAAGCTCTACTTTGAACGCCATGATGGCACAGCAGCAACGTGCGATGACTTTGTGCAAGCGATGGAAGATGCCTCAGGGATTGATTTAACCCAATTCCGACGCTGGTACAGTCAATCGGGCACGCCGGTTCTCAATGTATCTTCAACCTATGACGATGCGACTAAACAACTGGCATTGCATGTGAAGCAACATACGCCAGCAACGGCCGATCAAGCGGAAAAACTACCATTGTATATTCCGCTCGATATTGAACTGTATCGCGCTGATGGCAGTGTGATTGAGTTACAGCGTCATGGAGAGCCTGTACACCATATCTTGGCGGTGACTGAAGCCGAACAAACCTTTATTTTTGATGCGGTGGATGAGCAGCCAGTGATTTCGTTGCTACGCGAGTTCTCGGCACCGGTGAAGCTTGAGTATGATTACCAAGATCAAGACTTAACCTTCTTGCTGCAACACGCGCGCAATGACTTTGCTCGCTGGGATGCGGGACAAAGCTTGCTGGCAAAACACATCAAGGCCAATGTGGCACGCGTACAAAATGATGAAAAGATAGTGATCCCAGCGTCAGTGGTTGATGCTTTCCGTGGAGTACTACTGAGCGAGAACACTGAACCGGCATTGATTGCAGAAGTGCTCAAGTTACCTTCTGAAAACGAAGTGGCGGGCTGGTTTGATATTGTGGATGTGGATGCGATTCACATGGTCATGGCGGCTTTCAAACAGCAATTCGCGGATGAAATGGTTGATGAGCTGGAAACGGTTTATCGCCAATATACACAAGCGTCATATGAAATCAGCCATAAAGCGATTGGTGAGCGTGACTTACGCAACACGTGTTTAAGCWATCTTGCACATACTGAAAACGGCAATGATTGGGTCGAAGCACAATACCGTAATGCCAACAACATGACCGATACAATGGCAGCACTGCATGCGGCCAACGCCGCCCAACTGCCATGCCGCGAGTCCTTGATGAAGCACTTTAGCGACCAGTGGCAGCATGACGGGCTAGTGATGGATAAGTGGTTTGTGCTGCAAGGTATAAATCCGGCAGAAAATGCCTTGGAAGGGGTGAAAGCACAAATGGCTCATCCGGCATTTAGCCTTAAGAATCCAAACCGAACCCGTAGTTTGATTGGTGCCTTTTGTTCGCGCAACCCCGCGCACTTCCACGCCAAAGATGGGAGTGGCTACCGATTCTTGAAAGAGATCTTGGTAACCTTAAACGAATCGAACCCGCAAGTGGCTTCGCGTTTAATCGATCCATTGCTTAAACTGGCGTATTACGACACCGAACGTCAGCAGCATATGCGCCAAGTACTACAAGAGTTGGCTGACATGGATAACTTGGCTAACGATTTGTACGAGAAAGTGCAAAAAACGCTCGAACAATAGGGCGAGCGAATCGTGATCCAATGATCATCAAGCCGTCCAATTTGGGCGGCTTTTTTGTTACCCTGTCGCAGAGAAAAAATGACCGAGTATCAACACGATGGATTATCGTTTTAACGTCAATATTTCCTATTCAGAGTATCAGCTCTATTACAGTGGCGCCGCGTCGAGTGTGGTGGTCACTACCGACAAGGGACTACGCTTGCAAATTCCCGCCGCACGCTTTCGTCCTTATCTCTCACAACTCGGTATACGAGGCCGTTTTAAACTTACCACCGATGAGGAGAATCGCTTTCGTTCTCTCGAGCGCATCGCCTAACCAAACGTAGCTAAGGAAATAGCTACACCAGTCACATTCTCGCGAAATTCGTATAAATCCAGCTGTTTAGATATAACGTTTTTGTGTAGCAAGCCTTACACTAGGCAGTGCGTATGTTAACGCAATGTTTACCTCTAATACTTACTACAAAGATAACGTCTAAAAAAGGACTACGGAGTTCCAGAATGACCTCGCGTGACCCTATAGTACCGGTGTTACTTGAGAAAGTTTATCAACTGATTGCCGATAAACTGGATGATACTCAACAGCCACTCGTCGATGCATTAGCCAAAAGGATATTGGGTCAAATTTCTGATAATGATTTGCAGGAACRCAATGAATCAGATCTCTATGGTGCCGTGATGAGCATGTGGCACCATCTCAACACATTCGAACAAGATAAAATATTCGTTAAGGTCTTTAACCCCAGCCTCAGTGGTAACGGTTGGCAATCAACCCATACCATTGTCGAAATCCTCGCCCCGGATGCGCCGTTTTTGGTGGATTCCGTCCGTATGGCCCTCAATCGATTGGGGATCACAACACACCTGATGCTAAACACGCCTGTGAAAGCGTTGAAAAACCAACAAGGTGATGTGGTTGAGATCAGCGGTGAGAACGGCCAATTCCAAAGCACTTTCCACATCGAAATCGATAAGATGTCAGAAGATGCTGAAATGGCAGCGTTGGAAAAAGAACTCCATGAAACGCTGACCGATGTGGTGATGGTCGTGAATGATTGGCAGCCARTGCGCGAGCAAATGCTGTCTTYGGTGAAATCACTGAAAGAGGCCGCGCTGCCGTTTGATGATGAGCGCCGTCAAGAAGCGATTGAATTTCTGACCTGGATTACCGAAAACAACTTTACCTTCATGGGTTACAAGTGTTTTGACCTTGTGGCCGTTGAAGGTGACTATGAGCTTTCCGCCTCCAGTGAATGCGATGCACTCGGTCTGGCCAAAAAGCATAAATCACCGAATGTGGTGCGCTTGTCGGAAATGCCAGAGTCTGCGCGTGCAACGGCATTAAAGAAAGAGCTATTGGTACTGACCAAAAGCAATGCGAAATCGCGTGTGCACCGACCTGCCTATGTTGACTATATCGGCATCAAAAAATTTGATGCGCAGGGAAATGTGATTGGTGAGCACCGCTTTACGGGGCTTTACGCGTCATCGGCGTATAACCAATCGACCTCCAGTATTCCGGTATTACGCAATAAAGTACGCCGAATTCTGGATAACAGCGGCTTCTATCAAGAGTCACATTCGTGGAAAGCACTGGCGAACATCCTCGAAAACTATCCGCGTGATGAGCTGTTCCAAGCGACCGAAGATGAAATGCGTAATGTCGGTATGGGCGTCGTGCAAATGCAAGACCGTGACATGCTGCGTGTGTTCGTCCGTCGCGATCCGTTTGGCCGCTTCTTCTCATGTATGGTGTATATCACGCGTGAGCGGTACAACACGGAATTCCGTCGTCAGACGCAACGTATTTTCCAGCAGTACTTTGGTTCTGATCAGGATGTTGAGTTCAACACCTTCTTCTCTGAAAGCCCATTGGCACGCACGCATTACATTGTGCGGGTCGATAATAACAACTTCGATATTGATGTGAAAAAGATTGAGCAAAACCTTACCGAAGCGGCTTCATCATGGGATGACCGTTTACAAGAAGCGGTGATTGCCAACTTTGGCGAAAACCGAGGTACGCCGATCGCGAAGCGTTACCTACGCGCGTTCCCTCGTTCCTATAAAGAAGCGATGTTGCCTGGTTCTGCGGTGGCTGATATTGAACGTTTGGAAGGCTTAAGTGACGACCATAAGTTGGACATGTTGTTCTATCGTCCACAAGAGGTGAGTCATCACTCGAATGCGGTGAGCCTGAAACTGTTCCAAAAAGGTGAGCCGATCCACTTATCCGATGTGATGCCGATGTTGGAAAACCTCGGTCTGCGTGTCATTGGTGAATCGCCCTATGAAGTCGAAACCAGTCATGGTGACGTCTATTGGATTCTCGACTTCTCGATGTTGCACAGTGCCGGTTCAGCCTTCAACTTGTCGAAAGCGCGGGATCGTTTCCAGCAGGCCTTCGCTGATATTTGGCACGGACGGTTARATAACGATGGATTTAACCGTTTAGTCTTGAATGCAGGACTATCGGGTCGTGAAGTGACTATCCTTCGTGCCTATGCGCGTTATATGCGACAAGTCGGTTTTCCGTTTAGTCAGGCATACATTGAAGAGACGCTGGCGTCCCATCCTGATCTAGCGAGTTTGCTGGTTCAACTGTTTAACAAACGATTTGATCCAGCGGCGAAGAATACCCAGCGTGCGCAAGACAAATTGATCGCCCAGATCGAAGACGCGCTTGAGCAAGTGGAAAGTCTGGATGACGATCGGATTATCCGTCGTTATATGGAAATGATGTTGGCGACATTGCGCACCAACTTCTTCCAAAAAGACCCAGAGAATGGCCTGGATAAGCCGTATCTATCATTAAAATTGCAACCTGCAGACATTCCTGAGATCCCTCAACCGGTGCCAGCCTACGAGATCTTCGTATACTCACCCGATGTGGAAGGTGTGCATCTGCGCGGGGGAAAAGTCGCTCGGGGTGGTTTGCGCTGGTCAGATCGTCAAGAAGACTTCCGTACCGAGGTGCTTGGCCTCGTTAAAGCACAACAGGTGAAAAATACCGTGATTGTGCCGGTAGGCGCGAAAGGCGGATTCGTCTGTAAACGCCAACACCAGTTTACCGGTCGCGATGAGATCTTTGCAGAAGGTCAACGCTGTTACCGTATTTTCATTCAAGGTCTGTTGGATATCACGGATAACATCATCGAGGGCGAACTAACCCCACCAAATGAGGTGGTGCGCCATGATGATGATGACGCTTATCTGGTGGTTGCGGCGGATAAAGGCACGGCAACCTTCTCTGATTTGGCGAACAGTGTCTCAGCACAATACAACTTCTGGTTAGGGGATGCCTTTGCCTCTGGTGGTTCCAATGGTTACGACCATAAGAAAATGGGCATTACCGCGAAAGGGGCCTGGGAGTCGGTAAAACGCCATTTCCGCGAGCTAGACATCGATTGCCAGACGACAGATTTTACCTGTGTTGGCATTGGTGACATGGGCGGCGATGTATTTGGTAATGGCATGTTGCTTTCTAAGCATATTCGCTTGGTCGCGGCCTTTAACCATATGCATATCTTTATTGACCCAGAACCGGATGCCGCAAAAAGTTGGAAAGAACGTGAGCGTTTATTCAACTTGCCTCGTTCTAGTTGGGAAGACTATGACAGTAAGCTGATTTCAAAAGGCGGCGGCGTTTTCTCTCGTCGTGCGAAATCCATCACCTTGACGCCAGAGATCCAAAAGCTATTGGGTACGCGTAAGCAATCCATGGCGCCGAACGACTTGATCAAGCAGATCCTGCAAACCAAAGTGGATCTGCTCTGGAATGGCGGGATCGGGACGTACGTGAAAGCCGCAAACGAGACCCATACAGAAGTGGGTGATCGTGCGAATGACGGATTACGTGTTAACGGCAAGGAAGTGGGCGCGCGCATTATCGGTGAGGGCGGTAATCTCGGCATGACGCAATTAGGACGTATTGAATACGCACTAAAAGGTGGTCGTGTTAATACTGACTTTATTGACAATGTGGGTGGCGTTGATTGCTCGGATAACGAAGTCAACATCAAGATCCTATTGAATGGCTTGGTGGCATCCGGCGATCTTACCTTGAAAAAGCGTAATCAACTGCTGGAGAAAATGGAGAATGATGTTTCTGAGATTGTGCTGGAAGATGCCTACAGTCAAAGTGAATCTATCTCTGTCACGCACAATCAGCAAGCGTCGTTGCTCAAAGAGCAGATCCGCTTTATTCATTATCTCGAGAAAGAGGGCAAGTTAGATCGTGCGCTTGAGTATCTACCTGATGATGAAACGCTCGCGGAACGTAACTTACGAGGAAATGGTTTAACACGTCCAGAAATTGCCGTGCTGGTTGCATATGGCAAAATGGTGTTAAAAGAGCAGCTGGTGGTCGAGGAGGTGACGCAAGATAGTCACTTTGGCCAACTGCTCCCCGGTTATTTCCCCAAAGAGTTACAACGTCACTATCGTCAAGAGATGGAGTCGCACCCACTGCGTGGTGAGATCATTGCGACTGTGCTGGCGAACCAAATGTCGAATGATATGGGCTTTAACTTTATCACCCGTATGCAAGACGAAACCGGTGCCAGTGTGAGTGACATTGCTAAATCTTACGCGATTGCTCGCGAAATCTTTGGTTTTGAACAGATATTTGATGATGTTCGCGCATTGGATAACCAAGTGAGTGCGTCCGTTCAATACGATATTTTGTTCCGTTGTCGTCGCATGTTGCGTCGCGCAACCCGCTGGATGCTTCGCAACAAACGCAAAGGCGAGAGCATTGAAGCGCAAGTGGCGTTTTATCGTCCCGCGTTACAAAACTTGGCAGCGAACCTGGATAGCTACTTGGTCGACAGTGAGATTAAAGAACACGATGATCAGGCGGAGAAACTGCGCAAAGCGGGTGTACCTGATGAGTTGGCAAGCAAAGTGTGTCGTTTGACCAGCATCTTCTCGGGCCTCGACTTGGCGCAAGTATCCGAGCAGTTAGATAAACCGTTCGAGCTGGTGGCACGCTTATACTATGTGCTGGGTGATAATTTATCGTTGCATTGGTTCTTGAAACAAATCAACAACCAACCGGTCGACAACCACTGGCAGGCTCTGGCGCGTGCTTCATTCCGAGAAGATTTGGATTGGCAGCAACGTTTGCTGACTGCGCGTATTGTTTCAGAAATGGATCCGAAACAAGATGCAGAAGCGGGACTCGACGCATGGATGGAAGAGCATGCCATGATTCTGGGCCGCTGGCGCAGTATTGTGGATGAGTTCAAAGTCGGCTCGGTCCATGAATTTGCAAAATTCTCGGTTGCGCTGCGTGAATTATCGCTTTTAAATTTGAATTAAAGCAGTAATAACGCAATAATCTAGCCCCGTTTATAACGGGGCTTTTTTATTAGGAGGGATAATGCTATACCGCCTCGCCAGACCGGCAATCTTTCAATTGGATCCAGAAAAAGCACACGACTTAACGATCAGCTCGCTTTCCCGTTTTCATTCGACCCCCCTTCGTTTTATCTACTCTCAGCATCTTCCTCCTCGTCCTGTTACCGTTATGGGACTCAACTTCAAAAACCCCGTTGGCCTCGCCGCAGGGCTTGATAAAAATGGTGAGTGCATAGAAGCGTTTGGAGCGATGGGGTTTGGCTTTGTCGAAGTCGGAACGGTGACACCACGACCACAACCAGGAAATGATAAGCCGCGATTGTTCCGCATCAAAGATGCAGAGGGGATTATTAATCGCATGGGCTTTAATAATCTGGGTGTGGATGCGCTGATTGAAAACGTTAAAAAAGCCAAAGGGTTTGATGGGATCCTTGGTATCAATATCGGCAAAAACAAAGATACGCCGATTGAGAAAGGCACGGACGACTATGTCATTTGTATGCAAAAGGTATATGCGCACGCCGATTACATTGCGGTGAATATCTCGTCTCCCAACACGCCTGGGCTGCGAAGCTTGCAATACGGTGAAGCGCTAGATGAATTGCTGAGCACCTTGAAAGCGGAACAAGCACGCTTGAGCGAAGAGCAGGGCAAGTATGTGCCGCTTGCGGTCAAGATAGCACCTGATCTGACTGAAGAGGAAATTGAGCAAGTTGCGCAAACATTAGTGCGAAATCAAATTGATGGAGTGATCGCGACGAACACGACCTTAGATCGCGCATTGGTTGACGGTATGCCACATTACCAAGAAGCGGGTGGCCTCAGTGGTCGACCTGTTCAACTGAAGAGTACCGAGATTATTCGCCGTCTTCACCAAGCCCTAGAGGGTGCCTTACCCATTATTGGGGTCGGCGGGGTTGATTCGGTGATGGCGGCTCGCGAAAAAATGGCAGCGGGTGCTGCACTGGTACAAGTTTACACTGGACTGATTTATCACGGTCCGGGCTTAGTGAAGCAATTAGTACGCAATATCTAACCATCACTAAAATTTTGTATAAAAAATAAAGGTTTTAACGCGAAAAGGGGAAGGTTTCTTCCCCTTTTTTTTTGCCCTTAAGCCATTACACTTCGGGAATGTGGCACATTTGGCAAAGCCAGATACCCCATTAGATGTATCGTCGCGGGAGCTGAGTATGTTAAAACCTAACAATGCATGGACATGGTATTTCGACACCGAGTCGGAATCGCTAATGCTTGATTTGGGCGATGACATGCTATTTCGCGTCGCCATCAGTGCCAAACACCTCATCCCCGATGCGTTCTCTGAGTCCCCATTCTCTGTAGAGGACGCATCCCTTTTTCAGAGCATGACAGATACTTTGTCATGCCTCGATTTGTCGGCTCCTCGGCGAGCCGAACTCGCTTTGAACGCAGTGGCAGCCTATCGCTTCCACAAACCTATCTTACCGAAAAGTTGGTTTTTTGACCCTCAGCTTGAACCGCTCTCAGCACCTGAGTGTGGGCAGGTTGTGGAGCTTCAAAGCCAAGCGGGAGATAGGGCGCCATTTCTAATCATAGAAAACGCAGGCTCGGCTTCATTGTGCATGCTCGCTCGTGAGGCCGATTTTCAGCTTAGCGACAATAAAACCTTGGCGTTTTGTGGTGCGATTAAAGTAATGAACGACCGGTTATCTCAATTCATACCTCAAACAAATAACCGAAAAGGTCGATTTGCGTTAGTGGGCTGAGTACCATTTTTGGTACCAGCCCACGCTTTATTTGCTTCCTACCTCTCATAATCTCCGTTCATCATTCATGAATTTTCTCCGCTTCTTTGGCTAAATTCGTTTCTATTTACGAACAGCCTAACGATTAAAATGTGATCTATATCTACTGATTGAACAAAATTCGTGCGAAAAGTCGCACCACTATGGGGCCAATCTGACTTAAAAAACACCGTTATTGCGGCAATCTATTACCGTTTCCTTCCTATTTTCCCGTGCTATACGCTTTTAAATATATCTCATGGTCTATACCAATTTGGGTGGGCGTTGTTGTTGCCTGATGGGATTTAATCTGTCTATTTAAAAACACGATGGCCTTGTTTGCGTGAGTTTTGTTCATAGTGAATGCTTACCAATGGCTATATAGAGTCGCCGACAACCCTTGCCACGAAAGGGATTCATGCTGGTGTTTCTATTTGGAAACAGACTTTGATTGCGGACAGACACACTTGTGTCTTGATGGAAACAGTTGTCTTGGTTGGATTGATTCTTATCAGAAACAAATCGGTGGTGATTATTTCAACAATCAATGTGGATGATGTGGCTTAATCCCACGAGTAGGTTCAGTTTGATGTATAATCGGCGCCAATTTGATAAATGACGCCCCAAGGGTGTAGAGAACCAATGAAATACTATCTCGCGATAACCGCTCGAGGCCTCGAGCACTTGCTTGCACAAGAGCTAGAACAACTCGGTGCCACCAACCTCAAACAAGTTCACGCAGGCGTGAAGTTTAAAGCCGACGACGCAACCCTGTATCAGTGTTGTTTATGGAGCCGTATTGCTTCTCGCTTTGTGTTGGTACTGAGTGAGTTTACGGTGCGCGATGATATGGATCTCTATCTCGGCGCCACTGCCATCAATTGGCCGGATTACTTTCATTCCAGTCAGCGTATTGCCGTCGACTTTAACGGGACTAACCGTGAAATCCGCAACAGCCAATACGGTGCACTGAAAGTAAAAGACGCTATCGTCGATAAGTTTGAAAAAATGAACTTCCCTCGACCGAGTATCGATCGCGAGCAGCCCGATTTACGCATTCACATGCGCTTATCTAAAGAGCAGGGCGTGCTCGGTATCGATATGGTTGGCAGTGGTTTGCACCAACGCGGATATCGTACACAAGCTGGTGCGGCGCCATTGCGTGAAACCCATGCTGCTGCACTGGTAAAACGTTGTGGTTGGCAGCCTGAACAACCGTTTATGGATGTGATGTGTGGTTCAGGCACTTTGGTGATTGAAGCGGCGATGATCGCGGCGAACGTGGCTCCGGGCTTGAAACGGAAACGTTGGGGGTTTGAATCATTACTTGGGTTGGACAGTGACGCTTGGAAGAGCATTAAAGCTGAAGCGAGCGTTAAAGCAAAACGTGGCGTGAGTCAGTGCCAAACCCGCTTTTTTGGCTTTGATAATGACCCGCGGGTGGTCGAAACGGCGAGGGCGAATGCAAAACGCGCTGGGGTTGGCGAACTGATTACGTTTGACGTTGCCGATGCCACTCAGGTTACGCTACCTGAAGGCTTTACTGGCGGCCATATTCTCTCCAACCCACCTTATGGTGAGCGTCTTGGCACAACCCCAGGTTTGATTGCGCTATATACCCAACTTGGTGATCACCTCAAGCAGAGTTTTGCCGGTAATCAGGTATCACTGTATTCAGGCTCTGAGGAGTTGCTGAGCTGTTTACGTATGCGCGCGGATGACAAGTTCAAGCTACGCAATGGCGCGATTGATTGCGTAATGAAAACATATGGTATTACCGCGCGTGGCGAGAAGCCCCGATCCGATCAGGATAAAGAGGCGCACGGGAGCACGGATGTCGCGCCCGACTTTGCCAATCGCTTGCGTAAAAACATGGCCAAGTTAGATAAATGGGCGAAAAAAGAAGGGTTAGAATGCTATCGCCTATACGATGCGGATTTGCCGGACTATAAAGCGGCCATTGATCGCTATCGTGACTATTTAGTCATTCAAGAGTATGCCGCGCCCAAGACGATTGAACCAGAGAAAGCGCGTCGTCGTTTGCTGGATATGGTTCGAGCATCGATCGCGGTGACCGGAATTGACGTCAACAAAGTTGTCCTCAAAACCCGCGAAAAACAAAAAGGGAATAACCAGTATCAGAAGCTGGCGGCAGGCGAACGTACCATGACGGTCCATGAATATGGGGTTGCCTTGGAGGTTAACCTTTACGACTATCTCGATACCGRCTTATTCCTCGATCATCGCCCAACGCGCAAACTCATTGGCCAGAAAGCCGCGGGTAAAGACGTGTTAAACCTTTTTGCCTATACCGGCAGTGCATCCGTCCACGCGGCGGTTGGGGGCGCTCGCTCAACAACCACGGTCGATATGTCCAAAACCTATTTGGCCTGGGCCGAACGTAATATGAAGCTCAACGGCATTGTGGGTCGTCAACATCAATTTGAAAATGCCGATTGCTTGCAGTGGATAAGCCAATCAGATCGCCAGTTTGACTTGATTTTTATTGATCCACCGACGTTTTCTAACTCCAAACGCATGAACACGACGTTTGATGTTCAGCGCGATCACGTCGATGTTTTGTTAGCACTGAAAGAGCGGCTTCGCCCAGACGGTGAGATCATTTTCTCTAACAACAAACGGCATTTCAAAATGGATACCGACGCGCTGGCTGAAGCTGGCTTACGCGTTGAAAATATAACTAAGCGCTCGATACCAGAAGATTTCGCGCGCAATCCTCATATTCATAACTGTTGGATCATTCGTCACCAAGAGGCCTAAGTATGGCATTAATGCTCTACAGCACGGAAGGCTGTCACCTCTGTGAGCAAGCCTATGAACTCTATCAGTCGTTGGGGTGCCAGACACCCCTCGACACCCAAGATATCGCCTTCGATGACAATTTATTTGAGCGTTACGGTGTCACTATTCCTGTGATTGCCGTGCTGACGCCGGGAGGACAGGTGAGGGCAGAGCTTGGCTGGCCATTCGATTCAACACAATTACAGGCTTGGTTAATAGAACATGGCATTGATTAAAATTACCGGCGCACAGTTAGCGTACGGCGATAATCCTCTACTCGACAACACGGACTTTATTTTACAACCGGGCGAACGCGTATGTTTGGTGGGACGCAACGGCGCGGGAAAATCGACGTTGATGAAGGTGCTTGACGGTCAAGTTCAACTGGATGATGGCTCGATTCAACGCCAATCTGAATTAAAAGTCTCGCGTCTTGAGCAAGATCCGCCGCGCGACAGCGATGGTACTGTCTTCGATTATGTCGCCGAAGGGTTGGCCGAGGCGGGCGCGAAACTCAAGGAATACCACCAGTTGATCGCGACGATCGAAACCGATCCTAGCGATCGCAACATTGCCGCGCTTGCGCGTGTACAAGAAGCTCTTGACCATGCAGACGCGTGGCGTTTCGACAATCAGATTATGGTGGTATTAGGCGCATTAGGTTTAGACGGCAACACCGCATTAAATGCACTCTCGGGAGGTTGGCAACGTAAAGCTGCACTAGCGAGAGCATTAGTCTGCGAGCCCGATGTACTGCTGCTTGATGAGCCAACAAACCACCTTGATGTATCGACCATCCTGTGGCTAGAACAGTTCTTAAAAGACTTTAAAGGCGCCATTGTCTTTATATCTCAYGACCGTTCTTTCATTCGAGCCATGGCAACGCGTATCTTAGATCTCGATCGCGGCAAGCTGTCTTCTTGGCCCGGTGATTACGACAAGTATCTCGAAGGCAAAGAGGAAGCCCTGCGCGTTGAAGCGGAGCAAAATGCCGAGTTTGATAAGAAACTCGCGCAAGAAGAAGCGTGGATTCGACAAGGCATCAAGGCGCGAAGAACGCGTAACGAAGGGCGAGTGCGTGCGTTGAAGGCGTTACGACAAGAACGCGCCAGTCGGGTTGAGTTACAGGGTAACGCGAATCTCCAGCTCGATGATGCATCTCGCTCCGGTAAGATTGTCTTTGAGGCTGAGAACATCAGCTTTACCTATCAAGAGCAACCCTTAATTAAGCCTTTTAGCTTTACTGTCATGCGTGGCGATCGCATTGCATTGATTGGTCCCAATGGGTGCGGAAAGAGTACGCTATTAAAGCTCATGCTTCAGCAACTCGAGCCTGACACTGGCCATTTGCACGTTGGCACCAAGTTAGATGTCGCCTATTTTGACCAATACCGAGAAAAGCTCGATCCGGAAAAAACCGTGATCGACAACTTGGCGGGTGGGAAAACCGAAGTCGACGTTGGCGGCCGTAAACGCCATGTGATGGGCTATTTACAAGATTTCTTATTCCATCCTCGACGCGCTCAAACACCGGTCAAAGCGCTATCTGGCGGTGAAAAGAACCGGCTATTGCTGGCGAAACTCTTTTTAAAGCCAGCTAACTCATTGGTACTCGATGAGCCAACCAATGACCTTGATATTGAAACTTTGGAGCTACTCGAAGACTTGCTGTCGCAATTCCAAGGCACCTTGTTGCTCGTTAGCCATGACCGCCACTTTGTTGATAATACCGTAACACATAGCTGGATTTTCGAAGGCGATGGAACCATCAATAAGTTTGTAGGCGGCTACCATGATGCACAACAGCAGCGTGAGCAATTTTTGCAAGCGGTCGCACCGTCAAAATCCGACCCCAAGAGTGTAAAAAACACCCAAGATACGGAACAAAAGACGGCAAAACCTAAAGGTAAACCTCGTAAGTTATCTTATAAATTGCAACGAGAGCTTGAGGCCTTGCCAGCACTGCTTGAAGCGCTAGAAGCCGAAATCGACAGCCTACAAACAGAAATGAATGATCCTGAATTTTTCTCTAAAAGTCAGGAGGTTACTCAGCCAAAGCTCACAAGACTCTCGGAAGCCGAGCAAGAATTGGAGCAAGCCTTTGAACGGTGGGAAGAATTAGAGGCCATGCAGCAAGACATATAGTGACGTTGTCACTAATAGGCTTGGGCACGACTCACAATTTCATTGTCATTGGTGCGATATGTCTTGATTAAAAAATAATCATGATCGAAGCTGTAGAGGATGCTTCATAAAAACGTCACGGACAGAAGCATCCTTGCGATAGCAAGTAGCACTGAATAAGATGGAATAAAGAGGGCGACTCTATGAAAAGACAGAAGCGAGATCGTTTGGAACGTGCACAGTCAAAAGGCTTCCARGCAGGTATCAACGGTCGATCGTCTGATATATGTCCTTACCAACAAACGGATGCAAGGAGCCACTGGCTTGGTGGCTGGCGTGAAGGCAGAAGTAATAAATCTGAAATGATGAAGTAATCATTTATTGCCGTGTTTTTGGCCTTATCGTTCGGGTAAGGCCTTTTTCTTGGTTGTTTAATGCACTATAACTTTATGTGTAAAGCAAAAATAAATCATACCTAACGAGTTCCCATTAAGCTAGATCACTAAATTCAATTTAAAAGTCTATTAAAGCGCGTCGGGGATAATAAAAAGCCGGCGTAGATGCCGGCTTGGAGAAGTGTAGAGATACAGTATTAGTTAGAATGCTGATGTATCTTGGAACAAACCTACTTTCAGGTCTTTGGCGACATAGATTTCTTTGCCATCGACAAGCACGCGCCCGTCAGCAACACCCATCACCAACTTGCGGTTAATCACTCGCTTCATGTGAATTTCGTAGCGTACTTGCTTGGCAGTAGGAAGTACTTGGCCGGTAAATTTGACTTCACCGACACCAAGCGCACGTCCTTTACCTTCGCCACCAACCCAGCCAAGGAAGAATCCCACAAGCTGCCACATCGCATCAAGACCTAAACAACCCGGCATCACAGGATCACCCGGGAAGTGGCAATCGAAGAACCAAAGGTCAGGATTAATATCGAGCTCGGCGATGATGACCCCTTTATCGAAATCTCCACCTTGTTCGGTGATTTCAGCAATGCGATCCATCATTAGCATGTTAGGCGCGGGGAGTTGCGGTCTGCCAGGGCCAAATAGTTCACCCTGGCTAGAGGCGAGAAGGTCTTCACGGTTATAGGAATTTTGGCGTTTCATTATATCTAAACTGCTCCTTATTCAATTGCGAGCAGATTAGCGTACACGTGTACGCCAAACAACTCGGATCAGTACTGGCCCAACCAGTTTTTTAATCGGCTAAACAAAGTGTTGCAGGTTTGTTTTTCACCATTATGAAAGTGATCGATCCTGTCAGAAATTTTGCCAAGTAATGTTTCGCCTTCGTCTCCTGAGAATGGGAGCCCAGTCACGATAGGAAGCGCTTGTTCGACATCATCAACTGCCCAAATATGAAATTGACCGGCTTTTATTGCATCCACGACATCTTGGCGTAGGCAGAGCGATGACAGATTTGTTTTCGGTAATACAATGCCTTGCTGACCAGTTAAGCCACGATGCGCACAAACTTGATAGTAGCCTTCGATTTTTTCATTGATCCCTCCCACGGCTTGCACTCGTCCAAACTGGTCGACAGCACCCGTRATCGCAATCGCTTGATTGATAGGTTGCAAGGAAAGCGCGCTAACAAAAGCACACAGCTCTGCCAAGGAAGCACTGTCACCATCGACCTCACAATAAGATTGCTCAAACACAATGGACGCTGAGTAGGGCAATGGTTCATCAAGATTGAGTGCGGCGCTAACAAAGGCCTGCATAATCATCATGCCTTTAGCATGGATATTACCCGCGAGTTCCGCTTTGCGTTCCACATCGGCAATGTCGCCGTCGCCAGAGTGTACAACACATGAAATACGTGCCGGTTCACCATAGCTCATGGGATGGCCAGGGACTTCAATGACAGTGAGACCGTTGATTTGGCCAATATGTTCACCGCGAGTATCAATAAATACTTGGCCTTTATGGATATCTTCAATCGCTCGCTCGGGTAAGTAGGCGGCACGTTGATAGCGCTCTGCTAATGCCTTAGCAATTGCGTCCCCGTCCAATTGATTTTCAGCATGCATAAGTGCTTCGCCAAGCAGCTGCTGATACCACACTGGGCACAAAGGCATACGGTGCTGGGCTTCGCTTTCTCGCGCTCCCGCTTGCATCAGTTGGACAATGGCAGTGTCAGTGATGCTTTTATCTGTTAACTGATTTGCAATGCCTTTTAGCCAAGCAAGATAGGCTTCAATATTGTTCTCATTGACTTCAATGTCTTGCTCGTACTCCGCGAATGCGGCGATACCATCGTACAAGTCAGGTTCATGAGTCTCAAAATCTGCTAACCATTGTCGATCGCCCACCAGTATCACTCGGACGCTGAGCGCCTCATCGGGCAATGTGGTCAGTTGATCGGCACGTGCTGTTTGCCAGGGTAAGCGACCCGTGGCGAGTAGCTGACGCAAACGAAGCCAAACACGCGGTTGTTGAAGCACATCTGCGATTTTGAGAATGATGGTGCCTTGGTGAGCTTGGTGAATTAAGCCAAATTGCTTTTGTGACGCTGTAACGTTTTTGTTTTCATCATAAGCAAAGCCGAATAGTGATGTTTCAGTGATGTTTTCACCCACAATCACAGGGGTAAGTGCATCAATTTGGGTTAACGCATCCTGGTACGCATTAAGATAGCCCGGCAAATCAGAGGACATGACGACTAAGCACTGTGTTGGACAGTCTGGTGTCATTAGCCACCGGAACGCGCGACCAAGTCGAGATTGGAGTGAGAATAGCTCAGCCGCTTCCAATGTCTCAAATTGAGCAATTGCTGGGGTAAACTGAGAATAATGTGGTTTGGCATCACGCCAATCAACTTCATGCATGTCTATGATTACTGACTAGGATTAGAATGGAACGAGTATAAAGGATAACACACTGGGCGAATAGGCATACTCGCATGGGCACACCGGTAAGCGATGGGCAGGGGATCGATACGCCGCTTTTACTATGTGTGATAATTGAACAGATTGACAGTTGGTGTTACGCTGTCACCAATCGGCGTGATCAAAGCTTGGGCATATGAAATATCAACAACTCGAAAACCTCGAAGCGGGCTGGAAATGGGCCTATCTAGTCAAAAAATGGAAAGATGGTGACACCGTCACAAAGTACATTGATAGTTCCGAAATACAAACGGCTATCGATGCGTTAATGGCGATTGAGCATGAGCCAACTCGCGTCAATCAATGGATTGAAAAGCACATGTCGCCAGCGCTCGATAATAAGCTTAAACAAGCGATTCGTGCCAAGCGAAAGCGTCACTTTAATGYCGAGCAAGAACACACTCGTAAAAAATCAATTGATTTGGATTACCGGGTTTGGGAACGGCTCTCACAAAAAGCGCATGAGCTAGACGCGACCTTATCCGATACCATCGAGTATTTGTTGTCCGAGGCAAACCGTACAGAGAGCGCAAGCAAGCAAGTAGATGCATTGAAGAAAGATTTGAGCAACTTACTCGATATGTAGCCGTTGGACAGATTGCATTCACAGCAAGAGTCTGACTCTGGAGCAGTTAGAGCAGTATTATGGGTTATTTTTTATTTATATCGTTCGCGATTTTTCTCGCGTTTATGTTGATTGATAGACCTTTGATTGTCATCGCATTTAAAGATGGACAGCTTGTTCGTCACAAAGGCAAAGTGCCAAAAGGTTTCTTGCATGATTGCCAAGAAATTGCCAAACGAAATCCGTTTACCGGAACCGTTAAAGTGTATAGCAACCGTTTTAAGCCGGCGAAATTGGTCATGTCACGCAGCATCGATAGTCGCACACAGCAGCGCATCAAAAACGTTTTTCCACATCAATCATTCAAATAGTGCTAGTTTTCGCTCAAATAACATGACTGTTGGAGGCGATAATCAACACGTCGCCTCTGTGTTAACCATTAAATCCAAGTGCGCATTATATATATTATGTTAAATATCATGTTTGGTTGATTGTGGCATCTATCGCATTAACAATGCTCTTCTCCACTTTATCCATGTCATTAAACGTAATTAGCTATTTACCATAAAATAGCTAATTACTACTTCTTTTAATCTGATTATCCCAGCTTGGTATAAACCGATTCAACTCATTGTAATTAGGCCTCGCAATCGTTAGCACGAGTTACTCGGTATGTACTCTGGGCTGGTAGTCACTGAGTACCGCATGGAGGCTTTCTGCTCTGACCGGTTTGGTGACGAAGTCGTTCATGCCGGCTTGAATGCAGCGGCGGCGATCTTCATCCATCGCGTTGGCTGTTAAAGCAATGATTGGCTTGTTAAAACCAGCCATCCGTAAGGCTTTGGTAGCGGCGATACCGTCCATCACTGGCATCGACATATCCATGAGCACTAAATCAAAATCATCGAGGCGTTGCTGAATATGGTGAACAGCTTCTTCACCGTTGGATGCCAGAATGACTCGATGGCCTTGCTTTTCCAGCATGAGTCTCACCACCATTTGGTTGGCGCGACTGTCTTCGGCCACTAAAATCGTCATCGGCGGTACGACATCGTGATGATACGCGTTCCTTTCTAGTTGTTCCGGCGGTAATGCGTCATCGGGAGGCGCAATAATGGGCAAACGGACACAGAAATCTGTTCCTTGGTTTAGCTCGCTTTGCACGCTGATGGTCCCGCCCATCATTTCAACCAGTTTCTTACAGATAGACAGCCCTAATCCCGTCCCGCCAAAACGGCGTGTGATACTGCCGTCTGCTTGAGTAAAGGGATCAAAGATCCGTGCGAGCTGGTTTTTTTCGATGCCAATGCCGGTATCTTTCACCCATAGCACCAGCGTGTGCTGTTCTGCATCAAGAGACACGGTGACACCACCACGATCGGTAAATTTGAGTGCGTTACCGATGAGGTTCAGTAAGATCTGTGTAAAGCGATTTTCATCCATAAAAATCGTCTCGGGAACCACAGATGAAACCGACACTGATAAGTAGATATGTTTTTTATCGGCGCGATCAACCAATTGCTGATAGACGTTTGTGACACTGTCACTTGGGCGCATAACGGAGGGAGACAGTGAAAAGCGATTGGATTCAATTTTCGATAGATCAAGCACATCACTAATCAGCGTTAAGAGCAACTGAGCCGATTTATCCATCTGCCCTACCCACGCCATTTGATCGGCATTGAGCGAAGAATGTTGCAGGGCGTCAATAAGGCCCAGCACCGCATTTAATGGGGTTCGTATTTCATGACTCATCACCGCCAAAAATTGCGACTTCGCATTATTGGCTAGCTCTGCTTGTTGGCGTGCTTGTTGCAGTTCTTCGACACGACGCTTGGTGGTGGTAATATCCTTGGCTGTGCCGCGATACCCCACTAACTCTCCCCGTTTATTATAGAAGGGGCGGCCCGACAAACTTACCCAGTAATCATTTGTACCAGCACGCATATGCCATTCAATATCACTGAATGCTTTCTCGTGGCGGATGAGTCGCTCTAAGCGTGCTTTAAGCGCCGTGTCTGATTTGATTTTATTAAGTAGCGCTTCCGGATCGATATCCGCATCGGTTGAAGGTGAAGAAAGGTAAGTTAGGTGAAAGCTATTATCCAATTCCCAAAACCAATCACTGGCTGTTTGGGCAAAATCTTGAAACCGTTGACGACTTGCATTGAGCTCTTGGGTGCGGATCCCAACCAGCGTATGCAGGCGGTGACGATAATCGATATCCATAATCGTCCGTTGGATTAATGGACGAAATCTGTCTAACACTTGCTGGGCTTCGTCGTTGAATGAATCGCGGCGATGCGACAGCAAGACCAACATAACTTCACTATCGTTAACAGTCAGGCCACTGATCAGTGCTGTTCCATTGATATATCCTGCATACTGGTGAGTTAAACAGTGCAGCTCTTTGACCAATCCTGRTTTATAAATCGCGACTGTCTCACCGCGGACGCAACGACGAAATACCTCCCCCGTTTGCCAAGTCACGGTTTCCAGAGAACTGTCTGTCGCTACGAGGCAGCGGAAGGCGTCTTCCGTTTCTCGATTGCGGCTCAAAGCTAAGGCGCTATCAAAACTGACATAGCGACGGATCACACCCAATAATGAAGCAAAGATATCCGTTTTCGTCGTCGCTTCTGTCATTGCCGAAATCGCAGATAAGATGGCATCGTTTTCTTCACGCAGACGCTTTTCTCTCGCCTCAACGCGACTGAGTTCAAACAATGTTTCTTGGAGCGATTCTGAGTCTGAGCGAGCAGACGCAGTGAGTCGTTGCGACGCCATGATTAATCCTTGTGAAATAGCACAGCTGAGATCATTAAATTACCGTGAGWCAACTCGCCACCTTTGAACAAGCCCTGCTCGCCGAAGGTAAACGGACAAACGAAAGGCGCATCGTATAACGCAATATTAATATTGTGAGCCACCTGCTCTAGCTTGTCTTTGACATGTAGCATGCATCCTGCACAGTAAATCGCTAATCCCCCTAGGGGTTCAGGCTGCCGCAACGCATGATCATTGGCTGATTCCACTACTCGGCTAGCGCGCGCGACTAATCCTTCGCTGGTTCCAGACATCAGATACACCGATTGACCAACCTCGAGCTGAGAGAATAGCTCTAAATGGCCTTGTTCATTAAATGCCATTGGATGCGCCAATGTGTAATAAGGTAGACCATGAATCGTCCCTGTTTGCGTCCCCAAAGGATACAATGTGGATTGTGTGAACACCGGTTGTTGTGCATCGAAAGCGGTGCCGGTCTCAGCCTCGTACCATGCTTTGTAGACCTCTGCCGCAGGCTGGTGATCAAGACTTACTAGTTGACGCCCTCTTACATCAGTCACTGTTGCACTGCGCTGAGTAGCTGCGTAGCCGGAATGAAACGAGTAGCTGACTCTTGCTGACGGATAAAACACACTAACCGCTACCCCTGTATTTGCAGTGCGTTGGCTATCGAAGACACGCCATTGCCCTTGCACACTATCCGCGGCAGCTGAGCCACCGATCACCGGCACCGCAACCCCCAGTTCTTCTCGAATCGCGGCCAACGTATGTTCTTCTTCACCAGGGGTGCTGTGGAGTGCAATGAGTTTGGGTAACTCTCCACATCGGCCACTGTTTTCGATCGCTTGGTTCAAGGCAATACGCGCAGAGTCAGCGACTTGACGATGGGGTTCGTGCGGCACCAAAGCGGAACCATAGCATCCTTTCTCATCATTACACGCCCAGACAGCAATGGACGGCCCTTCTATATAGCCACTTTGTGTCATTACACCACAGCAAGTTGAGCAGCCGATCACTTGGGCGTCAGGAAACAGTTCAGTGAGTGTCTCTCGCAGCTGGTTGGCGTCATACTGCTCGGTAAAGTACACCATTAAGAGCTGTGGTGTGGTTAATCGTGCTTTTAGCGAACGAGCCAGGGCGTGTGCTGCTTGGCTCGCATCGCTTAGTCGCGTATGTGCTGTCGCTATTTTCATACAATCCGTATGTTTTAATGACACATTAATGAGTAAGGATAGTCATGATACGCACATTAGGCGCTGAATTCATCGCTTTAGGTGGCTGAAATTGCACCTTATCTCGCGTATCCTAAATCCAACCTTATTATGGATAGACGAAAAACATGGACTGTCGACCTATCGCACTGCTTGGTGGGGCCTGTAAACTTGGTGCCGTTTTGTCCCATCAACTTGCCGCTCAAGGCTTTATCCCTATCATTATCGATCATCGAATAACCAACGGCTTAAACATCGTCGCAGACGAGCCTCGTGCTCGCTTTCGTGAAGCGCAGCCTTCGGCGAGTGAAACCCTGACAGTGTTGGAAGAATGCTGTCGGCAAATAGGTCCTCTTCATGGTGCTGTTGTGCTCCTTGAGTATGGTGAGGCCTATTTATCTGCGGTTGGATGGCGTGCCTTGATGGCGTTCTGTATTCAAGAACCTGTATTTGTCACGATCCAATCACTCAATCCAAACGGCCCCGCACACAAACCCGATACAGAAATTGTGAAACGCTTTAACAGAGTTATTTTCAAGTCGGATCACACAATTAACACTGATGATGAGTCGTTGCTAGAAGGTAAAAAGTGCGAAGTTTTGTCATCCTTGACAGTGTTCTTAATGAGCGAAGATTCAAAATTCATTTATAATCAAATATTTAAGATATCCATTTAGAGAATGGTTAGAGAAATCTTAAGATAAATGCCATTCCAGAAAATAAGCGACATATGTCGCTTAAAAAGCGAATTTACACGCAGATTAATTGAGTGTTTTTAGGTAATCAAATTTGAATTGATACTGATCAATGACAACCATAAACACGTCTTGACTCTCGGGCCGAGTTTCTGATGTCCACTGCCAAACTCGTTGCACGCCTTCTGGGGTTTCTTCTGAGGATTCTGCGACTTGCGGCGCTTGTGTGCCATCTTTCAACCAGTAGGCAACATGTGGCTTTGTCTCTGATATTAAAAAGAATTTTAAATTATCTCCCTCTTTTTCCCATTGATAAGTAAGCAATTTGGGGGAATGTGATGTGCCACAAACTCCTTGGCGACCATCGCAGTCTATACTCGAAAGTCCCGGCGTATAGATAAGGGTGCGCCAAATGAACGCGGAGATTAAAAGTGTAAGCATCACCAATATTTGCGTGAGTCGGCCTTTGGTAAGTTTTTCTGCTGCCATCGTTAGGTTTTTCCGTGTTACAGAGGTCAAAGTTTTATAAGAAAGAGGGGTAAGCCGTACTGAGTGTGTGGGTTAGCCCCTGTTTTTCACCCATTATCTACAGTATGATTCTGGCCGAAAATGCCATTTTTACAAAGAAATAGCAACGGAGCGAGTAAAGCGGTTAAAAACCGTACGCGACGGATGATGTGCTTTGGGATGGTATGTAACAAGACGAAGCGGAGGCTTCGTCCGTATCAAACGTGAGTGTAGTTAACCAAAAAGTGGAAGCATGCAATATGAGCCAAGTTAAGCAGCTTGAACAAGACTACAACTACCGCGTTGTCCGCTTATTCACCCTAACAACTATTTTGTGGGGTATTGTGGGCATGGCAGTAGGTGTACTTATTGCCGCTCAGTTGGTGTGGCCTGCGCTGAACTTTGATATTCCGTATTTGACCTACAGCCGTTTGCGCCCACTGCATACTAACGCAGTGATCTTCGCATTCGGTACCAGTGCGCTGTTTGCGACGTCTTACTACGTTGCGCAACGTACGTGTCAAACACGGTTATTCGGAGGGAAGTTAGCAGAGTTTACCTTCTGGGGCTGGCAAGCCGTTATTATCGCCGCAGCAATCTCGCYGCCTATGGGATATACCACCTCGAAAGAGTACGCAGAGCTAGAGTGGCCAATTGACCTCGCTATTGCTGTCGTATGGGTGGCATACGCCATTGTGTTCTTCGGAACACTGATTAAGCGTAAGACCTCTCATATCTATGTTGCGAACTGGTTCTTCGGTGCCTTTATCCTGACCATTGCTGTACTGCATATTGTTAACAGCATGGCGATCCCCGTTTCACCGATGAAGTCCTACTCTATCTACGCCGGCGCCGTCGACGCCATGGTGCAGTGGTGGTATGGACACAACGCGGTAGGTTTCCTACTGACGGCTGGTTTCCTAGGTATGATGTACTACTTTGTGCCTAAGCAAGCAGGTCGTCCAGTGTACTCATATCGCCTGTCTATTGTTCACTTCTGGGCACTTATCTCACTGTATATCTGGGCGGGGCCTCACCACCTCCACTATACAGCACTGCCTGACTGGACCCAGTCGCTGGGTATGGTGATGTCGCTGATCCTGTTTGCTCCATCTTGGGGGGGTATGATCAACGGTATTATGACCCTGTCTGGTGCATGGCATAAACTGCGTTATGACCCAATCTTGCGCTTCTTGATCGTTTCTTTGTCGTTCTACGGCATGTCCACGTTCGAAGGCCCAATGATGTCAATTAAAACGGTCAACGCATTGTCGCACTACACCGATTGGACCATTGGACACGTGCATTCTGGTGCTTTGGGTTGGGTTGCGATGGTATCGATCGGTTCCATTTACCACCTTATTCCAAAACTATTTGGCCAAGAGCGTATGTACTCCGTATCACTGGTTAACGTGCATTTCTGGCTCGCTACCATTGGTACTGTGCTGTATATCGTGGCAATGTGGATTTCTGGTGTGATGCAAGGTCTGATGTGGCGTGCAGTAAACACTGACGGCACCCTTACCTACAGCTTCGTGGAATCACTAGAGGCTTCATATCCGTTCTATTTCGTCCGCTTTATCGGCGGTGCAATCTTCCTCTCAGGGATGTTCCTGATGGCTTATAACGCGTACAAAACGATTCGTGCGCCAGAAGCTAGCTTGAAGTCGCTTGAGCCTGCGGTATAAGGAGAACGAATAAATGAGTGCCAATCGCCACGAAATCGTTGAAAAAAATACCGGTCTGCTTGCGATTTTAATTATCGTTGCAATCAGTTTTGGTGCGCTGGTCGAGATCACCCCGCTGATCTATCAAAAGCAAACCACTGAACCGGTAGATAACCTTCGTCCGTACACAGCACTAGAGATGGAAGGACGCGACATTTATGTGCGCGAAGGCTGTACTGTTTGTCATAGTCAAATGGTGCGTCCTTTCCGCGCAGAAACAGAGCGTTACGGCCATTATGCGGTGGCTGGTGAAAGTGTTTGGGAACACCCGTTCTTATGGGGTTCGAAGCGTACAGGTCCTGACCTTGCACGTGTGGGTGGCCGCTATTCTGATGAATGGCATCGTGTCCACCTGATTAACCCGCGTGACGTGGTGCCTGAATCAAATATGCCAGGTTTCCCTTGGCTTGCTGAAAACAAGCTAGATGGAAAAACCACTGCGGCTAAGTTGAAGCTGTTCCGTGACCAATTCGGTGTGCCATATACCGATGAGGACATCGCGAATGCGAAGGCATCAGTTGAAGGTAAAACAGAGATCGAAGCACTGATTGCATATCTTCAGTCACTCGGTCATGCAATGAAGTAAAAAAGGAGGGCCTATGGATATCGGCACCTTTCATAGTATTTGGACAGTAGTCCTATTTGTTAGCTTCATTGGGATCGTTATTTGGGCTTACAGCAAAGGTCGCAAAAAGCACTTTGATGATGCGGCCAATCTGGTGTTCGCCGATGAGGACCAGGATAAGTCCAAAGACAAGACAGGAGATAATCGCGAATGAGTACGTTTTGGAGTCTCTTTGTAACAATCATCGTACTCGGCACCATTGCAGGGTGTGCAGCCCTTATCATTTGGACGACCAAAGATAAGATGGGTGTTGCCGAAGGGGATGATATGGGTCACGACTACGACGGTATTCGTGAGCTGAATAACCCACTTCCCAAGTGGTGGTCTTACATGTTTTGGGCCACGTTAGTGTTTGGGGTTGGGTATCTAATCTTGTATCCAGGTTTAGGTAACTTTGCCGGCGTTCTAGGTTGGAAAAGTTCTTATCAGGATATAAGAAGCGTCGAGGAGTCGCGTGAATTGATGGCGAAAGCGCAAGAAGCGCAGCACATCAACCAGTACGCGATGGAACTAGAAGCCGCAGACAAAGTGTTTGGTGAAGCCTTCCGTAAGCTTGCTTATCAAGAAGACGGGAAAACGCTTCGCCCTATTACGCAAATTGCGGATAACGAAGAAGCCTTAAAGG
>NZ_MUFL01000060.1:0-26350 GCF_001995355.1 Salinivibrio sp. PR919
CTACGGGCACGCTGCACCCAACGTTGTAGATCGGCTTTCACACTGTGATGGAAGCGCTGTTTTTTGGCCGCTTGTGCCACCCAACGTCCTAAAAACGCTTCTCGAGCAGCGGGAGCATCAACGAGTTTTCGCGCCGCAATAGCGGCTTCAATGTCTGCAAACGCGGTATTCACTACCGTCTGGATATGGGTCACGTAACTCATGGTTCTTTTCGCGCGAGTAACCAATAGAAAGCGGCAGAGAGTATCGCACAAATCGCGATAGCGCCAATCATCCCCCACGGCGTGCCATCAGAGACGACCGCTACCCCAGCCCCGACTAACGAGCCAATACCAAAGCGCATCGTCCCTGCCAGCGACGATGCGGTACCGGCCATTTGGGGATAACAAGACAGTAAACAAGCCATGCTGTTACTGCCGATAGTCGAAATCACACCGACGTAAGTCATCACGGGGATCACGGTTCCCCAAAGACCAAGGTCTAACCACTGACAGACTGCAATCGCGATACCGGCAACCAGCTGAATCGCCAAGCCGAAACGCAACATCCAGTGAGAGCCCATTTTGCGCACCAGCCGACCATTCAAAAAGGTCATGATGATCAAGCAAACAATGTTAAGGCCAAACAGATAACCAAATGCCTTGGCACTGACGCCGTAATAGTCGATATAGACAAACGAGCCGGCGGTAAGAAACGAGAACATGCCAGCAAAAGAGAAGCCAGAGCAAAAGATCATACCGACCGCAAACGGCGTTTTCAGCATACGCGCATAGTTACGCAGCGAAGCACCGATACGCAGCGGCGGACGATGATTTTGGGGCAAGGTCTCGGGAATTTTCACCACAATACAGACCATCACAAAACACGCCCAGCCGGCCAATACCCAAAAAATCGCACGCCAATCGAACCACGTCAGCAAATAGCCGCCAATCATGGGAGCAGCAAGCGGTGCAATGGTCATCACCAAGGTGATAAATGACATGGTGCGTGCAAACTCTTCACGCTCGAACATATCACGCACCAAGGCTTGAATGATCACGGCGGCCGCGGCTCCAGCAAAGCCTTGGGTAGAGCGAGCCAGCATCAATACGTTGATGTCTTCGGCGAGCGCACTGACGACAGCGCAGATAAAAAACAGCATCACCCCGCCAAGCATTACCGGCTTGCGTCCATAGCTGTCGGAGATTGGTCCGTGAAAGAGCTGGCCAATCGCAAATCCGGCCGTATATGCCACTAGGGTCGACTTCACTGCACTATTGGGTGCCCCCAAATCGCCAGCGATGGCTGGCATCGCAGGCAAGTACATATCGATGGCAAGAGGTGTCAGCGCCGCGATCGCGCCCAAAATGATAATCAAAAGCCAACTGAGTTGTGTCGGTGACGCCGTGACAGCCGATGATTGCGACATAACACTCCTTAACGTGAAAGACAGAGCAACAGGAAATAACGTGAGGTAGATCGAATTGTAACAGTTTATTGTTTCTGTGCGGGAAAGAATGTCTTTCTTTTTGTTGTTATTGCATAGCGCAATAAGCAACGACACCCAGCATGAAATCTGGGCGCAGATTGTCTCTCTCGCAACAAAAAAACAGTCTTCGGCGGAAATATAAAGGAGCCTGACTGACAGACTCCTAAAAAAGACACCCCATTTTTCATCACTGAGCGGATAACGGAATGCCTAGGGCGTGCTTTTATTTGATAAACATGGCCACTTCATCAGCGGTCAATGGACGATATTCGCCCGGCTCAAGGGATTCGTCCAAGCATAACGGCCCAACAGACTCACGGTGCAATGCCTCAACACGGTTACCCACCGCAGCAAACATGCGCTTCACCTGATGGTACTTCCCTTCTTGAATAGTCAGCAGCACCTCGCACTCATCCACTTTTTCGAGCGTCGCTGGTAAGGTCTCTTCTTTTTCACCGCGTAACATAACACCCTGCTCAAACTGAGCGGCGACATCATCGGCAAGTGGATCCGCTAGCCATACACGATAGGTTTTATCGCATTTATGCTTGGGTGAAGTGATACGGTGTGACCACTGCCCATCGTCGGTTAACAACAACAAGCCTGTTGTGTCAGCGTCTAATCGGCCAGCGATATGCAGTTTTTCCGCATTCACTTCTTCTAAAAGCACAAATACCGTGGGGTTAAACGCATCTTCATGGGAACACACCACACCCGCGGGTTTGTGCATCATAAAGTAACGCGGCCCAGACAGCATCAGTCGCTGGCCTTCAAACTCAACCTCAGCATCGTCGCTGATTTTAACGGCGCCAGATTTGATTACCTCACCGTTGACGGTAATCACTTCACTTTTCAGAACGCGTGCGGCTTGCTTTCGCGTCACCCCTAAGGTCTCACATAAAAACTTATCTAATCGCATGTGACTGCTCGTTACACCTGTATTTGCGGCGATTATACGTCACATAGGCAGTAAGACACAGATCAAGTTTCAATGGATTGACCTGCATACTGAACGGCCGTGACATAAACTTGTCTCATGCTATCGCCAATCCACAAATTAGATGCAAGGCCTCACGCAGGCTTTTTATCGAGACGACGAGTCCGTCACATCGTGCCAATGCAACACGTTGTGGCGATTGAGCCTATTCAATGACTGGGTATGATACTGGCGTCTCTCGACTAATCAGTGATAAATAAGGTAACACTATGATTGTTTCTCTTCGCCAGCCGGACGCTAATGCTTTTGAAACGCTAATCGCCATGTCGCGCGCGCAGCACGAGCATGAAGCGCTTCCCTTCGATCGCGAGCCTGTAGAAACGGCGTTTAAAACGCTACTCTCACATCCAGAGCGTGGGGCTGTATTTCTGATTGATGTTGAGCATAATGGCGAGTGCGAGACCATTGGCTACTTGGTCTTGGTGTACAGCTTTAGCGTTGAAAATGGTGGCAGCGTGGGCGTGATTGATCAGTTTTTTATCGCACAAAACTGGCGGCGCCAAGGTGTCGGTTCCCAAGTGATCCCCTTAGTTGAAGCAACCGCCAAGCAGCATGACTGTGTCGCGGTGATCCTCGAGGTCAACATTGGTAACAAAGGTGCCCGCTTGTTTTATGAGCAATTTGATTACCAACCTCGCCGTCAGCATTGCATTATGTCAAAGCGCCTGTAAAGTCCTGTACCTCGCTCCATAAGTCAGTAAAATTAAACGGCCTCAAAAGGGCCGTTTTTTGTGGAACACATTTATCGCCAATCCCGAAAACCGCCAACGCTTTTGGTGGTTTCCCCACACACTGAGAGTAACGTTGATTACTGATTATTATGTATACCCTTCGTCCGTATCAGTCTGACGCCGTCAAAGGTGTGCTTCATTATTTTCGTCGTCACAGCACACCTGCCGTCGCCGTACTCCCCACCGGTGCTGGCAAAAGCTTGGTGATCGCAGAGCTTGCTCGCATCGCGAAAGGGCGCGTTCTCGTACTCGCCCATGTGAAAGAGCTCGTGGCACAAAATCATGCNTTATTATGTATACCCTTCGTCCGTATCAGTCTGACGCCGTCAAAGGTGTGCTTCATTATTTTCGTCGTCACAGCACACCTGCCGTCGCCGTACTCCCCACCGGTGCTGGCAAAAGCTTGGTGATCGCAGAGCTTGCTCGCATCGCGAAAGGGCGCGTTCTCGTACTCGCCCATGTGAAAGAGCTCGTGGAACAAAATCATGCTAAGTATGAAGGATATGGGCTAACCGGAGGCATCTTCTCCGCAGGGCTGGGACGCAAAGAATCACACGAAAAAGTGGTGTTTGCCTCGGTACAATCGGTGGTACGCAACTTGGAAGCATTCGCGGATCAGTTTTCGCTGCTAGTTATCGACGAGTGCCACCGCGTGCCTGACAATCAAGATAGCAGTTATCGCCGTGTGATTAGCCATTTACAAAACGTGAATGCCGGATTAAAAGTGTTGGGACTCACCGCAACCCCCTATCGACTGGGCCAAGGCTGGATTTATCAGTATCACACCAGCGGAAAAGTCCGCACCACTGAAACGCGCTTTTTTCGTGACTGTGTCTTCGAGCTGCCGATTAGCCATTTGCTCGATGAAGGATTTTTAACCCCCGCTCATGTGCTGGATGCACCCCTTCTCAGTTACGACTTTTCGCAAGTCTCTCGCACCGCCAACGGTTACTATCGTGAAGCCGATCTAGAGAAGGTCGTGGCCAATACACCACGCGCGACGCCGCAAATCATTGAGCAAGTAATGTCCTATGCCAAGCAGCGTCAGGGCGTCATGATTTTTGCCGCAACCGTCAGCCACGCGAAGGAAGTGCTCGCGCTACTGCCGCCACAAGAATCCGCCTTGATTATTGGTGATACACCCGGCCCTGAACGCGATGCACTGATCCAAGCCTTTAAGCAAAAACAGCTCAAATACTTGGTCAATGTCTCTGTTCTAACCACGGGGTTTGATGCCCCTCACGTCGATTTGATTGCCATTTTACGTCCAACCGAATCAGTGAGTTTGTATCAACAAATTGCTGGCCGTGGCTTGCGCCTTTCGCCCGGGAAAAAAGACTGTTTAATCCTCGATTATGCCGGTAACGTCTACGACTTGTATCAACCCGAAATCGGCATGCCAAAACCAGACAGCGACAGTGAACTCGTTACCGTCCCTTGTCCTGCGTGTGGATTTAATAACAGCTTTTGGGGGAAACTCGACGACAATGGCTTTTTGATTGAGCATTATGGCCGTCAATGCCAAGGGTACTTTGAAGACGACGACGGTGAACGCGAAATATGTGGTTACCGTTTTCGCGCCAAATTCTGCGATGAATGCGGTGCCGATAACGATATCGCCGCGCGGCGCTGTCATCAATGTGACAAGCCATTGGTCGATCCGGACAAAAAGCTCCGTGAAGCACTTAAACTCAAAGACGCACTGGTGATGGCCTGTGTGGATCTGTCACTCACTGCAGGAAAAAACCGTTATCAAAAACCACAGTTGAAAGTGACCTATCACACCAGTGAGGGAACAGATCTTCATGAAATATGGCCGCTTGCCACTAAGAAACAAAAGCAGGATGTGCTAGCACGCTTTGTCCGCCCTCATTTGGTCGATAGACACCGTCCCTTTACCGATACGGCCGCAACCAAAATTGCAGCGGCACAACACAGGTTTCGGGCACCGGACTTTATCGTCGCACGCAAGCAAGGACGTTTTTGGCACTTACGCCAAAAGATTTTTGATGTTGATGACTTTCTTTCTCAAGATCGCCTTGATGCACTGCTTGCCCAAAGTCGCGGTCAACAATTCGCCGACGCCGACCTCTAACGCACGCGATTGCGCCATCCTGCGCGTTATGGCTTGTTTTACCCCCCAAGCAGTGCTACTATCCGCGCTCGTTTTTGGGTATTGAGTTAGGTCGCTACGCTCAGTACTGTATTTTCACTCTAAAAGAGAGTTATTGATTATGATGAAATTCGAAGCTGAAGTACGCGCAGAGAAAGGTAAAGGTGCGAGCCGCCGCCTGCGTCATCAGAAGAAATTCCCTGCTATCGTTTACGGTGGTAACCAAGAGCCTGTATCTATCGCACTTGACCACCCAGTTGTTGTTAACCAAATGGACAAGCCTGAGTTCTACGAAGGCATCATCCTGGTTATCGATGGCCAAGAAGTTAAAGTGAAGCCACAAGACATCCAACGTCACCCGTTCAAGCCAAAAGTTGAACACATGGACTTCATCCGCATCTAATTCCTCAGCGAATAATGATGTGATAAAAGGCGCCCACGGGCGTCTTTTTTTTATCCCGAGCATTCATGACCTAGCGCAAAAGTAAGATTTACATGTCATGAAAATGTCATAAATGGAGACCTAGATCAAAAAAGGGAGAATGAACGTGATAACAGCATTCCAATTTGACTATTAAGTTGATTAACTTAGCCTCCCTTTTAATACACATGTTATATCCCACCATGAAAAAAAGCATTTTTGTTGTTGCATTTATGTCCTTGGCGTTAATGTTAACGGGCTGCTCAGCCACCAATACTCTCGTTAAAAAACGTAACCTTGATGTGCAAACCAAAATGAGTAACACCGTCTTTTTAGACCCAGTGGCTCCTTCAAAACGCACCGTGTTCTTACAAATTCGCAATACTTCCGATAAGCCTAATCTCGATATTAAGTCTGATATTAAAGCGAATATTGAAAGCCGCGGATATAAAGTCCTCGACAATCCAGATAAAGCTCACTACATGATCCAAGCGAATATTCTGCAAGTCGGTAAATCGGATCTGCGTGATAGCGAAAACTTCCTATCTCAGGGCTTTGGAAGCGCCGTTGGTGGCGCCCTTGTTGGTGCTCAATTTGGCGGCGGTTCAGGCCGAGGTGCAACATCTCTCGCAGGTGCGGCCATTGGCTTGGTTGCTGATGCGTTGGTTGAGGACGTTTATTATTCAATGATTACCGACCTACAAATCTCAGAGCGCGCCTCTGCGGGTGTCGTTGTGACTGAAGCGCTTGACTCTCAACTCGCGCAAGGCACGAACAGTAAGAAGGTCGTAACATCAACCCAAGAAACACAATGGAAACGATATCAAACACGTGTTCTTTCCACTGCCAATAAAGTTAACCTAGAGTTTGCTGAGGCTGAGCCTGTGTTGAAGCAAGGCTTAGTACAATCAATTAGTGGACTTCTATAAAGTAACTAAGCGCGCTTCGCCGAGGCGCGCTTTTATCCTAATCAACATATTTCTATATAGTACACACCACCGCGCTTTTATCTCGTCATCTTTTTGACAAATACGACAACAAATAGCGCCATCGTAAAGCTGCCAAGAAACGCTTCAAAGGCGGCAATAAAACGCGCCACGCCGTGCGGCGATATATCACCGTAACCGAGGGTGGTAAAGGTGACAACACTAAAATATACGGCGTTCAACAATTCATAAAAGTATCTCTGCCAGCCAGTCACATCTGGATAGATGGGATTGCTTTGTGTGGTGCCAAGGGCAAAATACGCCAGCGCACACGATACAATCACCAGAACAGAAAATACCACCACGCGCAGTGGGTCTTCACCATAGCCGCAAAAGAGATCGACAATCTTGGAAAGCCAACGTCGAAAACTCAACTTGGGCATTTGGTAGCGCCGAAACCGCATCTCTTTTTTAAAAAAATACCCAGCGACTTCAAATAACCCCTGCTTTTCGCATTGTTTACGCACGTTTCGGCAGACTTCTTCGGACTCTTGAAATAGCGATTTTCGCCTTGCCGGATCACGCTCTTTGTAGGCCAGTCGTTCTTGCTTGAGCTCTTTTCCCCAGTCCACATTCTCAAGGCCTGCACGAGCCAGATCTGCGCCTAACAAGTTGCTGCCATCTAGCCGCGCACAGTTTAAATTCGCGCGTAGCAAGTTGGCTTTCATTAATGAGGCGCCGCGTAAATCCAATCCAAAGCAATGCGCTTCAGCCATGTTCGCTCGATAAAAATCCGCGCCTTGGCACGAGTAGCCTTCGCGACTTCCTCGGTTCACTAAATCAATGTCTGTTAGGTCGGTTCGGGCAAGTTGAAAGCCATCAAGCGGTTTTCCTGATGCCGCCCATTTTTCCACGTCTGCTTTTACGTCATGACCACACTTATCAATGTCCGGATCATGCCAATAGCATAGCCCGGACTGTCCGGCTGGCTGATCGCAACACCAGCCTTTACTGCTTTTAAATGAACAAGTTTGACTGCGCATGCCCTCGCCCTCCTTACCTAAGTTTAGAAACACTCGGTAATGGCGCCACTCGTGGCCAGTGAAAAAATCAAAGCGAGAAAGAGAAGGTGCGCTGAATGCTTACTGGGTGGGGTCCTCATCATCAAACAATGAGGGTTGTTGCGGGATCGGTTGGGTATTTAAGGCAGCATCGCGCATCTGTTTACGCTTGGCACGCATGATGCGCTCATAACGCTGATGGCAGAGGCGAACAACATTGCGTTTTTGTTCATTGGTTAATTCAAACCAATGAAAGCGTTCTTCGCGACTGCGAAAACACCCCTTGCAATAGCCTTTGTTGTTCACTTCGCAGATGCCTTTGCATGGACTTGGCACCTCGAAGAAATCCAGTTGTTCCACATCTACCTCCCTGCTCGTCTATTCATTCAAGCGGGCACTGGGCAGAAATGCAAGTTTGGTTAAAACAAGCCTAATTGTGGCAAGGCTAAGGTATCAAACTCTTTACCAATAAACGGCAAAATACCATCGGCAATAGGCTTAAGTTGCTTATCAATATAATGCTGATAATCAATCGGGCTACGCCGGTAAGCAAGGGGTTCGGGGCCATTAACGGTGATCACGTATTCAATCCAGCCACCGCGTTGATACTGCTGAGCGCGCCCACGTTGATGATTTTCGCTATCAGCTAAGCGTGCCGCGCGCACATGGGGAGGCACATTCTTTTGATATTCCGATAACGGACGACGAAGCCGCTTACGGTACACTAAGCGTTCATCGTGCTCGCCTTTGCTGGTGCTGGTCACCAGCTCACGAATAAACTCGTCCACCTCTTCACCATCGAAGACGCGTTGATAGAGCTGTTGCTGGAATTGCTGTGCAAGCGGTGTCCAATCGGTTCTCACCGTCTCCAAGCCTTTAAACACGATCTCAGCGTGACCCGATTCTCTATCCACGACGCGACCTGCATATCGCTTTTTGCTACCGGTTTCTTGGCCGCGAATGGTGGGCATCAAAAAACGCTGATAATGGGTTTCATACTCAATTTCTAGCGCCGATTCGAGATCATAAGTTTCTCGTAAGTGCTGGCGCCACCAGCTATTAACGTGATCAACCAGCGATTGACCAATAGCATCAGCGTCCTCACTCGCCTTATCACCGCCCAAGGACACAAAGGTCGAGTCTGTATCGCCATAGATCACTTCATAGCCTTGTGCCTCAATCAGTTCACGAGTGGTTTTCATAATCTCATGACCCCGCATCGTAATCGACGACGCCAGTCGGTGATCAAAGAAACGACACCCTGACGATCCTAGCACCCCATAAAATGAGTTCATGATGATTTTTATCGCTTGTGAGAAGGCTTTTTCTCCGGCTTTTTTAGCGCGATCGCGCGCTTGCCATAAATCATCAATCAATGCCGGCAAGTAATGCTTTTCTCGGTGAAACACACCACCGCGAAAGCCGGGCACAATATCGTGCTCTTCGCCTGCTTGTTGTGACTTTAAGCCTTCAACCAGCCCTAGCGGATCAATCAAAAACGTGCGAATAATAGACGGGTACAGCGACTTAAAATCCAACACCAGTACCGAATGATAAAGGCCGGGTTTAGAGTCCATTACATAGCCGCCAGGGCTTGCAATCCAACCATCGCTGGCCAAATTAGGCGCCACATACCCCGAGCGATGTAAGCGCGGGAGATACAAGTTGGTAAACGCAGCAACAGAGCCTCCGACCCGATCTAGCTCGACACCGGTGAGACGCGAGCGCTCAATCATAAAATCAAGCAAATGCGTATGGGCAAAGATGCGATTAACCAATCGGCAGTCTTGCAAGTTATAGGTGGCGAGCGCGACTTTATCGTGATGAAACATGCGATTGATAGACGCCATCCGATCATGCGGATCGTCGATGGCCTTTCCCTCACCAAGCAGCGTTTGCGCGACTGACTCAAGCGCCCAAGAGCGAAAGCCATAGGTCGCCGTTTTCAGCGCATCAATCCCATCAATGACCACACGTCCTGCCAAGCTAATAAAACCAGACTTATTGGCATTTCCTTCTCGCCAATAGGCAGTTTCACCGCCGCGGCCAATACGGAGTGACTTTTGGTGACGCTGCGCGCGCTTGACCAGCAAACGGAAATCAAAATCAATCACGTTCCATCCCACCACCACATCAGGATCATAGGTGGTAAACCAGCGCTCAAGCGCCGATAATAAGGAGACTTCGTCGCTAACCCATTCTATCCATGCGGGGGCATCGGGTTGTGGCGCCCCGACCATAATCACGCGGCTATCCATGTCACTGTCCAAGCCAATCGAGTACAGCTGGCCTTTTTCTGAGCATTCAATATCCAGTGATACATGGCGTAACTGTGGCGTATACGCCTGCGCCTTTGCTTTACCTTGCGTCACTTCGAGGTAACCTGCTCGCTGACGCGCATTGCCGGTAAACAGCAAGCTGCCGCATATATAGCGCTCCATTAGATAGCGATCCGCAAGACGCAAATCCCCTTCATAGAGCGGAATGGCAGCACCACTTAATACACGTTGCCCTTCTTGGGCGCGTTTGACGGTACTGAAGTAACAGGCGACCAAAGGAATATGTTGAAAGGTCGCCAACGGGACGGTTTTGCAGTAGGCGTGCGGATCGATAGAAGGAAGCAGTGCTTGTGCGCGTTGTTGCTCTTCTTGAGGAATAAAAAAAACGCTTTGTTGATTCTCAATACAGAGTTTTACCGGTCCATCAGGTGTAGAGAGCCACAGCACGATGGTACTCGACTCGCCCCGATCACGTTGTTGGCGCGTAATAACGAACCCTTTTTGAACATACGGCTGAGACGTTGTCGATAAAGCCACTATTTAGCATCTAACCCAAGAAATCATACTGAGAGTGTAACAAACCGACAAAAGCACTGTATAGATAAACAGTTTAACTTATTGCTCATCACGCCATATATTTAACCTCGTACCTGTTCACGCGGCGTCGCTCCCATCAAGATGACGCCGATAAAGGCCACACAAGCCGCACTGGCTAAACGCATGTTCATCATCTGACCATCGTCCAACCACACCACACCAACTAAGGCGATCACCACCAGTACCGACAACGTATGCTTCCACAGCAGAGAAACCTGTGTAGAAAGCCACTGCCAAGGATAAATTATCCCGAGCACCGTCAGGGCTCCAACTATCATCGCCGCTATGGCGCCAGATATCGTCACGGTTAAGCCGGGCAACGCGAAAATTAACAGTGCAATTGCCAGTAAAACACTCAACCGAAAACTAACACAGAGTTGTTTAGGGTACTGATCTGTTTGTTCAGACAGCGTCTGCCAATAGTCACGCCATGCCAATCCAGCGACAAGTGCCAAACCCAACCCTAAACTGCTGGGGGCGTACATACCGGGAGCAAATAAATACCCCACGCCAGCAAACAAAAGCATCATGCCGCCCCAGTGCAATCCTTTGCGTTCTGCCGTCGCCATCAGGCCGTGCACACCTTGGACGCCGGCCATCACCATCAATGCCAACGTCCCTAAATCAAGATATCGGCATGCAAACAAGGCGGATGTGACGGCAAGCAACAAGCTCGCGGCCATACGCCATACATCAGTAGGCTGAGAAAAGAGTGAATCAGGCAGTCGCGACGCAGCGCGTTTTGGCGGTGCTGGATACATATGGGTTGTAACGGAACAGACGCTCGTCTTGTTGCTCGAGAGATAACGCGCCGTCAACCATGCCATGATTGCGCCGCCAGCCAACCACAACGCGACAAAACTCGCTGAATCCAGACCACCCGCCATGCTCCACAGCACAAGGTAGCCATTGGCCGTGATCACCATTAACACCAGCAACGACAGACTCATTTGCTTGACCATGCCCATGAATGGGGCTCCTTATAACCACTTACTCCTGCATAGACCGCGTCATCGCGATATTTCTTTCAACCCCCTCCCTTTATGCAGGACCGAACAATAAGCCTTCTTATCCATCAACACGGCTTTGTTGTTATTGACGGACGCGATACAATACGCGTTTGTTCGTTCTCGGGAAGTATGCATGTCAGATCCGAAAAGCAAAGCGCTCAAAAAAATCGCCAAATGCCTTGAGTTAAGTAACTCAGCGAACGTCAATGAGGCAGCGCAGGCGATTAAGATGGCTGAGCGCCTGATGCGAAAACATGGCCTCGACCAAGACGATATCGACTTTATCAGCATGGGGAAAACGCGCTCTGAAACCCTGCTGCCTACATCGGTAAGTGAACCGATCCTGAAGATCATTCGCGGTATCAATGGTCGATTTGGCGTGGAGTGTGTGCTGATCAACTACAAAGGCTTAAAGCAAGCAGAATTTATTGGTGATGCCGATCGCGCGATATTCGCCGCATTCGCCTTTGATGTGGTGTATCGCGAGATGAATGAGCATATCGGCCAATTCCGCAACAGTTTTGCCGGTTCGGGCACCAGCACCCAAGAAGTGTCGCGCCGTGTGCAGTCTTTTACTATCGGCTGGCTAGAAGGGGCGCTGGAGAAACTGCCTCAGCTCGATGCACGTGACAGCGATGACAAGATTAAAAGCTACATCGACAAAGAGTTCGAAAACATTGATCGAGAAACCTTCAAGCAACAGCTAAAAGCCGCTATGGCCGCTATTACCGACGATTACGAGAAAGGCATGAAGAAAGGACGCCAAGTATCTGTAAGTCGCCCTGTGGGCGGACAAGGCGAACGAAAACGTCTCACTAGTCAGACAAAATCACGCTAACTCCCTGTCGAATTGTCCGACAACGGTCAAGCCTGACGCATACCTAAGACAGTTGCGTCAGGCTGGGTCAAATCTCGGTTAAATCTCTTTTTTCCTATTGAGTTACCCACTATCCAGATCTAGCCTAGGGGTGAAGGTCGTTCCAAAAATGACTGGATAACAACGCATAGTTAATGCGAACAATAATACCTTATCATCCTTATTTAGGAGACAGTGGCATGAAAAAAGTCGTGACAAGCCTAGGCCTGCTTTTAGCCGTTGCACCAGCGGCTTATGCACAACAAGATAGCGGTCTATACCTCGGTGGCCGTGTGGGTCCTTCATTCCTTGAAGACAGCTGTGTCTCTGACGCTAACTGCGGCGACTCAGAGCTAGCGGCAGGCGTAGTTACCGGTTATAACTTCAATAACTGGTTCGCGCTAGAAGGTACCTATGACTACCTTGGCCGTTTTGATACCTCATTTGACCAGTCAGGAACAACACTCGGTGCTGCCGGTGACCTTACTGCGTTAACACTGGCCCCTAAATTTGCCTACCATCTCAAACCGGATACCGCGTTGTACGGTAAAGTCGGTGGCGCATGGTGGAACTGGAACAGCAGCGCCGGTGATCGCGATGACGTGTCATTGATGGGCGCGATCGGTGTGGATCACCAAGCGACCGATAACATCAACGTACGTCTTGAATACCAACACATTAATGATATGGACGACGGCTACTTCTCAAGTGTTGACAATAACCTTGTGACCGTGGGTATGACCTACCACTTCGGCCGCACCAGCAGCGAGCCGATGCCTGAGCCTATGGTTGAAGAGCCAGTCATGGCTGAGCCGGCGCCAGAGCCACAAATGGTTGCGGAACCACAAACCATCGTCTTGTCAGAAGCGGGCGAAACCGAGTTGTTTGGCTTTGATGAAGCAACCCTTTCTCCACAAGCGGCTGCCTCCTTACAACCACTGATCAATCGCCTACTTCAGCACGAAGAAGCGACCGCGACCATTATCGGTCACACCGACAGCAAAGGCCCAGCGGCCTACAACCAAAAACTGTCTGAGCGTCGCGCACAAGCGGTAGCAGATGTATTCGTTGATGCGGGCATCGATGCCGAGCGTTTAACCGTGATGGGTAAAGGTGAGTCCACGCCAATTGCTAGCAATGACACTGTGGACGGCCGCGCGAAAAACCGTCGCGTTGAAGTCACCTCACCTGAGTTTGTCTACGTCGAAGTACAATAAATCCCTTGGTAACAAGGTGAACAACCCCTAATCAACAAAGCCACCGTTCATGCGGTGGCTTTGTTTTATTCAATCTAAACAAAATAACGTTGCACGTGGCTCGCTAGTAAGTCTAATTATACCGCTTCAGCGGGATGCTGGCCGAGATGGGTTTTCATCAAATCATCAATCATGACCCTATCTTCATCGCTCACGCCGGCGACGCGTGGATAACGCGGCTGTGCCCGATCATTACAATACGCCGCATCCCACCCCTGAGTGGTGTGTAAAAATTCAGCCGCAAAATCAGACGAATAGCGTAAGCAGCCTGCCATGACCGTATCTATGTACGACTGCGCGATCGGTTTATGCACATCAGGCGCGACACGATCCTCTGCCACATACACGTACACGGGCCCTTCAAGCGCAATCCCTTTCGGCAGTGCAATACGAGACACGTCTAGCGAAAGACGTCGATACCCTGCCTCGCGGCGATCAAAGTCAGGCAACGCGTCTGGCGCGATCTTTACCAAAACGCCATTGCACGCGCCGTCTCCTTCCAATACCACTAACGGAGAGATCAATGCTTCACTGACATTGCTCCAATAGCGTTGCAACCCCGATACGGTTACCGGGCACGCCCACCCTGACTCTCCGGTCAACGCGCGCGAAGCAGGATTCATTAAACTGCCATAGCCAAACAAGTACATTCCCCAAATAACTCCTTATCAGGTTCACCTTACAGAACGCCAGCATTTGCCTTGCTTTTCTCACCCAAGTTGCCAAAATATCGGCAATGTTGTAAACAAGGAAAGTGATTATGGAACAACTAGATAAGCTGGAAGCTCACTTCAAACGTCTGTCGCATTTTCAGCACCTTGCCGCAATCTGCGGTTGGGATCAAGCCACCATGATGCCCAGCGGAGGCAGTCAAGCCCGTGCCGACGCCATGGCTGAATTGGCACTCTATACCCATCAGCAACTCACTACGCATGAACTGCATGACTGGTTTAGCGCGTTGGATGAACAACAAGACCGGCTCAATGACGCCCAACGGGCCAGCCTCAGAGAAATGAAGCGTCAGTGGCAACATGCCAGTGTACTCCCTGACACCTTAGTGAAGGCCAAATCCTTAGCCGGTGCCAAATGTGAACACGCCTGGCGACAGCAGCGTCAAAATAACGACTGGGACGGCTTCGCCAAAAACCTTAAAGAAGTAGTGGCACTCGCGCGCGAAGAAGCTCACATCCGAGCCGATCAAAAAAACTGCTCGCCCTATGACGCTTTACTGGATCTTTACGAGCCAGACATGACCGCTAGCCGCATCGATGAAGTGTTTGGCGAGCTTAAAACATGGCTACCAGACACCATTCAAGCGGTAGTGGATAAGCAAAGCCAGCAAACCACACGGTTGCCCGAAGGCCCCTTTGCAGAGGCTCAGCAAAAAGCCTTAGGCGAGAAAATGATGGCGCTGCTGGGTTTTGACTTCGAACATGGTCGGTTAGACGTCAGCACTCATCCATTTTGTGGTGGCGTGCCAACCGATGTACGCATTACCACCCGCTATGACGAGAAAGACTTTACCTCAGCATTAATGGGCGTGATCCATGAAACGGGGCATGCGCGCTATGAGCAAGGACTACCCAAACACCTTGCCAGCTTGCCGGTTGGCAAAGCGCGCTCAATGGGTGTGCATGAGAGCCAAAGCTTGTTCTGTGAAATGCAGCTTGCCCGCAGTGAGGCATTCGCCACCTTGATTTGTCAGCATGCCAAACAAGCCTTTAACCGCCAAGACGACCCGGCTTTCCATGTAGACAACTTCCACCGCGTGCTCACACGTGTCTCACCYGGCTATATCCGTGTTGATGCCGACGAAGTGACCTATCCTGCACACATCATGTTGCGCTACGACATTGAGCGCGATCTTATCAGTGGCAAAATGGAGGTCGATCATATCCCTGACCGTTGGGATCATGCCATGCAGCAATACCTTGGCCTCAGCACCGCTGGCAACTATAAAAACGGCTGTATGCAAGATATTCACTGGACTGATGGCAGCTTTGGCTACTTCCCGACCTATACCTTGGGTGCGCTGTATGCCGCGCAATTGATGCAAACGATGCGTCAGCAAATGGATGTGGACGGCATTATCGCCAGCGGCAATGTTTCACCGATTTTTGATTGGTTGTCTCAACATATCTGGCAACGCGCCAGCACCACCTCAACCGATAACTTACTCAAAGATGCAACCGGCGAAACCCTCAACCCCGCTCACTTCCGCGAGTATATTCAAGGGCGGTATTTGATATAACACGAGGCTTACTTGAGCAACCAGTGGCTAAACGTAGACGTTATTAAATTAGTTTGCCTCTACGTTTAGCCCATAAAAATGGCCAACACGAGTTCGTCAAACCACACGAAAACTAATATCAGTTGACCATTTCTCACTGTTATACACTTCCAAGTGTTTGACATACTCCTCTATAATTTCAACTTGCTCAGTCCAATGAGCATTGAAACTATATTGAAGCGGCTTGTTTCGCCAGCCGGTCATTTTCAAACGCCAGTAGCCAAACCCCTGATCAAGCCTTATGACTACACGCTTACCGGATTTAAGAGCAAGGGTCAGCATTCGGCGATGAGCAATATCGCTACGGTTTTCGAATAGGACAACTTCAGGTGCAATACCTGTTGCTTGCTCAATGACCCTTGTCATAACAAGCCTTTGATCATCCTTGTGATACCAATCCTGGTGAAGAAATCTTGCATTTTGTTCTTTCTCACTGAAAAGCGTTTCAATGGTCAAAGTTGGGCTTGTCTTCATAACGCTAGTCAGTGAAGAGAATACTTGACGTAAGAACAGCAGAGCAGCAGGTGATTGAAGATATCTATCTGAATATTGAATCGCTTCAATATTATCATTCTGCATCAGTGTTTTCAGATCTGGGTTATTTAATAAAAGATGCTGCCAGAAACTAACACCAAAGGAGTCTAACTTACCATTTAGTTCGCTAACGATTTCCGCTTCGCCATATTGAGTAGGCTGATTGAACTCTGCCAACTCCAAAGCAACGGGCACAGAATCAACTAAAGCTAGTGTTTTGCTAATAGTTGAAGCGCCCGATGACATCATCCAATATCGACCAGGTACGCGAAGTGCATCTGCGTCCCGAGCGGCAAAAGATACAACGCCTGAATCGTCAACAATCTGTGCAACGAGGTTTTCTGGGCTAAGAACTGCTTCTTCTACTTCAACACCCATTGCACGATATGCATTCAGTTCGGATTGTGTTTCTCCATCCAGAACAATATTTTTAGGTAAGATAAACTTAACAACACGATCTTCATTTAAAACAAAGCTAGCTAGCTGTTTCTTGAAAACTGGATGGCAGAGATCCCAGTCATTTACGCTATCTGAGAGTAAGAAAACAACCTTCGAACAGCCCCTCTGAACATAATGATCAACATTCTCTGCCACTGAAAAAGGACTATACGACCCTCCATCAATCACTTCTGGACCCGTGTTCGATAGATCCAACCCTTCAAGCCAGTCTAAAGCAGCGAGTCTGTCGAGTTTTTCAACATCATGCCTTGAATCGGTCTCTAGTAGGCAGTCACCACAAACTGATTGGCACTTTGGACACTTCAACTTTGATACTGTCTTTGCCAGTAAAGCCTCTATATGCTTTGGTGCTGATGAAGCGAAACCCGCACCACCACTGATTATATCGAAGAGCTGTAAGGCCAAACCTGCTTCACCATTGGGTAGAATTATCGGTCGAACCGCATAACCCATTTCATTAACCGCAACACCAAGAAGCTCAGCAAGAGCAGCACGAAGAGACACAGCAAGCGTGGTAGCAACTGTTCTCCCATCTTCATTGTCTGCAATAAACTCATTTCGAAGCGGATGCTTGAGAACAAGCTCAAAAACGTCTGTCTTTATGTGACTCCCCAAATGAACATCTTTCAATATTGTCGTGCTACCGCCACACGAGGCTCGAGGGTCCTCACCATCAAGCTTACCTGCCTGCAACGGAACATGAGGTACGGACGGTGAGAAGTGTTTAGGAAACTCGCCGCTAGAAGTCATTGACTCAGCGCGACCGCATGACATACACAGTGCATACCCTTTGCCAGATGCACCTGCTGTGTGATTGAAGACTCTCCCATCAGGGCTAGCAACCATATAACCCATATCAGGGTTAGGTAAGTTCTTTTGTGTTCCAGAAACAGAGATCCATGGTGTCTCAACGGGGATAAAAGCCTGCTGCGAGATATCGTTTGAAGGGCTGTGATAGAAGTCTGTAACGAACCCTGTTGGCTGAAGCACCTTGCGCTGATTCTTCGTGTCTATCTTCTCGCCACATTTTTCGTTATCACAATAGATATCATCTTGTTCAATCGCGACACCATCTAGATAACCGGTCTGCCCGCAATGATTGCAGCGCCAGGCCAAATCAAACTTTTGAGCCTCCACTGCATCCGATTTAGAAATGTTGTGCCAGTTAAGGGCAACACCACCTGAACGGAATACTCGGCCATCCAGAACAACTTCTGCACCGGGGGCATACTCTCGAATGGCAACCGCAAGGTTTCGGCTTGGTAAACCCCGCGCTCGAGAGACATTATCTTCCCTGTCATCTTCTTTCTTCTTCCCTTCGAGCTTGTCTCGCTTGAAGTCTTCAATATTAGTGTTATTAAACGTGACCACATCAGTTGGGAAGCCATAACCTGGTAAGAATGATTTCGCCGCCAGTTCTCGAAGCAAATACTCTTTACATAAACGGTTCAGTTCTTGTTTGAGACGAAAGGCAAAAGGGCTTCCCTCTTCAGCTCTCGCTTGCTCAGATTCAAGTCGCTTGTATTCTTCCAGCCAGCGTTTGGAAAGCGTTTGCATCATAAGCGACGCTTGTTCCAATAAGCTGGTAACTGAACTGGAGGCCAGCACGGTTCCCGCCACCAAGGTTTGGAGTTCCCTCTCTAACGCAATTGCACCTGTCTTTAGCCATGTTGTAAATCTATCGCTGACGGATATTGACTCTCCTGACGCAAGATAGAACCACTCCAAATTAAGCGACGTTCGCTCTGTTTTTGTATTTCCGACCTGTTCTCGCAGGAACACAGAAAGCAGCATGGAATTGACATGACGCTGGACCAAGCGTGAAGAGTTAAACGCGACATACGGAGCTGGGATCGACGTTTCAAAAGGCCACTTAGGGTCATTGAACGCCTGCTGGTCATGAGGGTTTCCTTTACACAACGTGTAGGAAATAGCGCGTGACTCTTTGCTCCGGCCCGCACGTCCCGCTCGCTGTAAATAGTTAGCTGGGTGAGGCGGTACGTTATTCATCACGACTGCAGAAATACCACCGATATCTACCCCCATTTCCATGGTTGTAGAACAGTTAAGTACGTTGATTTTACCCGACTTGAACATCTCCTCATATTTCTCTAAACGCTCAGCAGACTGCTGTGCAGAGTGTTCAGCGGTACGGTAGTAAAAACCACCTTCAACGACTCTGTCGTTGATATCCGTCCATAAGTTTTGCTCCCTTAACGCCTGAACCTTTGGATCCTCCGAGACTTGCTGACGGGTAAGCAATAGACCCTTACCGAAATCAGCTTGGTCGTCTCCAAACCCCCAAATCTGTGGGTAGTCTACTGCCACGCAGGTGTAACCATCGTTACCCAGCTTTAACGGTAAATATGGCGTCAATCCCTTGAAGGTCGTATCGAGAAGCTTATGAGTACGCGAGCAAACGTACACTTTATCGGTGAATGAGAAGGTAAGCTGCTCTCTGTTTAAAAAGAACTTGTTCCCATCATTTTTTAGAATACCAACGCTTCTTGATGTGAGGTCACCCCACGCCGCGCGCAGCCAACTGTCAATAAGGTCAATGCCAATCACCGAGTCTTTATCCACACCACTTCCTAAAGCAAGCAGCTTGACCAATCGGTTCATACTGTTTCGGCTTGCAAGTGGCCATTTCTTCACACTGTTCTCATCTTGCTCTTCCGAGTCGGGGTTTCTCAAGCGTTTTGCGGAAAAGCGATTACCAATCCACTTTCTCCAATCTTCTTCCAGCAGCATGTAGGTGTTCTCGCGGATATAAAAATCCAAGGCAACTTTCAGGAAGTCCAGCCAATCCTGGAGTGTTAACCCATGCTGCTCCCATTTTTCAGGCATACGCTTTATAGCCTTCAGACCTGAGTATCCAACTTTAATTAGGCCTTGWGTTTCACAGCTGTTCTGTCGTTTCGGGCGACGGGAAAACTCGCGAAACAACAGCATTTCAGCGAGTTTCAGGGGACCATCAGATTGCTTAAACGTCTCCGGTGACAGGTACTTGCTGTATTCCAGCATGCTTTCGGTCACGTCACTCTTCTGAGATAATTTGGATACCATTTCAGACCAAGATACTTCGACGATTGATAGCGTTTGGCTGCCTTCCGATAGCGCTTTTGCCTTTTCTTCTAGATCATCTGCATGAATCGAGAGCCCCATTGCACGAAGTTCTTGAGCTTTAATTAACAATGCTTCTGGAGAAACGTCTGAATTCACTTGTTCTGGAGCAGGTTGAGATAGCTGAGCATCTCTTAAAATATCGAACACCAGCCCTCTCAGCTTTGAGCGCTCAGCTTCTTGCTGCATACGCACTGCCATGCGCGCAGTGCCTTGGCGACTGTCGGTGAAGGTAATCAGACGTCGGCCTCGGCCAGGTCGTGACTGAGGGCCAAGTTTAGTGTCTTTATCGACGTCGATGTCCGGGCAATACTCCAGCAAGGTAGGAACAGCGTTAGCCACATAAAATGGCGAACCTAGCATTGCCCTGCGAAAAGGCATTGCGCCACGATAGCCTTCAAAACCACAGTCGACACAACGATGCTCGCCCATAGGGCCATCTTTGTCCTCGCCCCCAAAGTATTGCGACAAACCGATGCGTTCGCCTTCCAGCGAACCATAAACGCCAGATTTCCCTACATGTACATCACAGTAACCGTTTTTATCTGCTAACGGCCGTGCAAACACGTGTGGGCTGTTTGTTGTCTCACAGTCTTGGATCTCATAGTCATCATCGTCACTGGAAGTCTCATTGAGAAGTGAAAACTCATCCCCCGCGCTGGCGTTCCATTGGTGAAGTTGATTTTTTCGGGAGATTTTGCCGAACAGGTGGGGTTCATTACAGTCTTGGCAGAAGGTCAACTCAAGTACTGGTGCTCCGCACTCGCACTGCTGACGTTGTGTCGCGTAAACAAAGCCAAATGACCAGTTGTCTTCAAGCGGTGTGTTTTTCTTACATCCGCAATTAGCATCAATACAAGCCCAAAGCCCCTGGGTCATACGCTGGAAGAAATGCGCGCGTAACTTTAAAAATGCTTCGCCGCTGCTGCTTGCTTTTGTACCCGATGCGATATCAAGCCACTCAAGGAGTTGTTGTTGCGTAAAGAGAGGACGATTCAGACGAATAGATAACTGTGTATTGATGTCATTCAGATCCAGCGGTTTCTTTGCTTCCACTAATGTGGATCGAAGGGCAAGTGCCGTTGTGTTTCCACAAAGGGCATCAAATCGGCGCTTTGAGACATCGGGCACTTGCTTAGTCTTACCAGTAGTAGGTTCACCGTCAGGCTCAATAGAAAGCAGTTCTTCAATTGAATAGTTGTTGCTCGGGCACTCAGGAAGGTCAGGGACGCTCCGCTTACCGCCAACAACCTCAATCTGGTTCGGTTCCACACCCGCCAAATGAGCTAGGTAGTTCTTTAGCTGTTTTTCCGCATCCTCGTCGGCAATGGTCGCTGATGTAGCAACAAAACGTACATCCTTTGCTTCTACATCAAAAGCTTGAAGTACACGACGTAACTGCAACGCCAGCTCTGCAGCTTGGGAGCCAACATAAGTGTGCGCTTCATCCAGTACAATCCAGCGCAAAGACTTTTCTTCGCGCGAGCGTTGAATGATCGGAGCGTCAATTTGGCGAACCATCATATATTCAAGCATGGTGCCGTTCGTCACCAAAATTGGCGCTGGTGCTTCCCGCATTAATTCACGTGAAAGCACTTCATTCGGACGATCTTTTTGCTGTCCACGCATCTTGTTCTTAGAGTTCTCGGTATTGCCGTTGTAAAGGCAATAACGAATGCCATCATCAAAATGTTTGGTCCATGCATCCAAACGCTCTTTTTGGGAATTAATGAGTGCGTTGAGGGGGTACAGAAATAGCGCCCTCACACCGACCAAGGTCTCTCCTTTATCTTCGTATTCGCGGTGTAAATCATTAATGATCGGCACCATGAAACACTCTGTTTTGCCTGAACCCGTGCCTGATGTCACGACTAGCGATTTGTGCTCGTTTAAGAGATGTTCCCAACTGCGGAGCTGATGGCGGAAAGGTTGAAAATCTGCACTAAATCGATAGCGCCCGTTCTTTTTGCTATCCAGGGCAGCAACAACCGCTTCAGACAGAAGATTCCCCGCCAGATCGCTCATCTTCGGGTCTGCAAACTCCCAGCCGAAGGTATGCTCGAATACCGGTGGTGCCAAAAATGCACTCTCTTGGCCACAATCAGAAGACATGATTTCGCTGAGGTGATTGCGAAGATTAGGATTAGTTACGCCCAAGATACTCAATGTTGATTCTTTAGTACGACTAATAGCTTGCTCAACGAGAGAAGAAAAATAACGGGTCATTCTAATTACCTGTTTGGTTTAGCAAAAAATAGGAGACAAAACAGCGGAATACGGGTTCAAACCACGCACAATCGAAGTCACGTAATTTTCTTAAATGGAACAAGTCGTAATCACGAAAGGTTGAAGATACTTCGGTAGGCACAAGCTCTGTTACCACAGCAGCAGCGAAAACCGGCAGGTAAACAACTCCATCGTGGAACCAGGCATTGGTTTTAATTTCAAACGGCATTAAGCCAGACTGTGTGCACCAGCGTTTCAAATCAGCGCCAAACTCGGTTGGCCAACTGTTATTTTCTGCGTTCTGGCGCAAAAGATCTTGATACCACTCGTTATGAACAAGAGTCTCCATCAAAGCGCTCGGACAAAGTTGGGGTAATTTGCCTGTTTCTAAGAAAATAGCCACTTCGTCTGACAAAGCAGGAATGGCGTCAACCAACTTCGTTATTTGTTTAGCCATCAACTCATCAACGATTTCGGCTGGTAAACACATACCTTCCAGCATCGAGGTTTGAAGCTGAATCGCATGCCGCCAATCCACCAGGGGTACAAACTGCCAAAACACTGGCAACTCACTTTCCAGTCGCGAAATCAGCTCTGGGTTCAATTCAAACTGAAACAATGCCACAGCCAATGCTTTGGTATCTCTCACCAAAWACTTGAACACTTCAAACGTTGAAAGTGGAAGATGCCCGTAGTTCTTATATGTATCGCGCAGGTACTGCCAACCGCTGTGTCCCCAATCTGTTTTCATTTGATGAAACACATCTGCAATCACATTGGGATTAGATGAAGGGTGAAAAATACGAGATGCCTTTTGTAACGTTTTTACGTCACAGTCATTTGTTTGCTCACCCATGCATGGGATAAATTTAGCCCGAAATAAAACATCAGAGTCCGAAGCAGGAACTACAAGCCAAGGACCACCTTCTGTCACGTAATTAGGCAAGGCAAACTCCCCTGTTGAAACACCTTCAGTAGTAAGACTTTCAAGATAGATTGGCGCTTGCTCTGGTGCTGTAAGGTGCATCAACGCAGGGCGAAGAGCCTGCGTGTCAGCGAGTCGGTTTGAACGCGCATAAACCACATTTCTCTCCCGATCATAATCCATGACTGATGAGTAATGGCTGATGGAAAAACGAAGTGTCTTTCCTGGACCCGAAATGACGAGATCAACGGTGCTATCCAAGTGATTATTCAGCGACAACAACTCCAGTAGACTGGTTTTCAGCGCGTAAAGGCTCACTTCTACAGGCTTATCGCTCACCACATATTGCCAGCGGTAATAAGGAGCTGAGGTTTGCTTTATCCCCTTAATATTGCTTGATGCTTCTATTTGATAGCGAGCCACCTGACCTGACATAGAGAACAGATGTAGTCGACTGCCAAGTAAGTCATCCACTGTTAATCTTTGTGCTAAAGGTTTACCATGTGCATTAAAGGCGACAGCACCYTTTGAAGGAAAAGGCAGGATAAAGGTTATCGCCTCACCAAGCATATTCAACGTGATGTCAACTTGGACAGAAGAAGGCGGCGTCCCTTTAGCTAGAAGGTGCAAAGCAACCTGTTTTTCAGATTTCTCTATGTTCTCAAGAATCACCCCAGGAGTTTTAATTGCACAGACCTTGGGTGCGGCAGTAGTGATGATAATTACGCCAGTATTGGGTGTATCACTACTTTTAAAGCTAATATCAAAATCTGCGGGCAGCACACCAACTTGTTTTCGCAATAGCACTTCACCACTGTGCTTTTTGATGGTTAAACGCTGTTTACCAAGAAAATTCTCTCGAGTTAAGTGCGAGACCGATTTTCCATCAAGACAAACATCCAAGCTTTCACCAGTTACTCTGGTAGCCGCATGGTTGATGGCTCTTAAACCACGAAAAATCATAGCCGGCTTGGTTTGCCACGTCATTACATCGCTTTCTAGCATAACGCCAACATGTTTCGGATCATCGCACCCCGTCGAGATACGATACGTATCATCACCGGGTAGAGTGATTAAACATGTTCCTGTTACTTGGCAAACTTTTAAGCGACAAAAACGGTTTGGAGTGTCAGTAAGCTCACCCGATAGCGTTTCCGTCTTCGCTTCTTCCGGGATCAATATGTAAACATGTTTTTTGTGGGTTGAGAGTGAGGCTTGCCCTAACACTCGCCATTCACCATCTTCCTCACTCAAGATAACTGGCACTTCGCCCCAATCCAGCTCGCTGTCACCTATTGATACCTGAGCAAGCTTTTCACCCGATTGCATGGCCACAAGAGAAAGCCTTTGTTTGGCGTCAACCCTTTTCACTTCAGCTCGCGTTTTTCGGATCACAACATGACACTGCTCCCCGTCAAACTGCGCATAACCAGTGCCAAGGTTGGCAAGCAGCTTTTGACCTTCAAACAACACCAAATCAATTCTGCTAACACTTAACTGTTCTCGAGTAAACATGAACAGTTGCTTATGTGGCAAGGTGACTTCGGTGCGAATTGATTGGTTGTCCCATGAAAAATAGTGCGCGCAGCCAAGTTTGACTTCCTTCTTCGCTTTCTTTTTAACTTCGTTAGATGCAATCACCAATAAGTTGTTCAGAAAGCGCGTACCTATGTCATCTTCCAGTGGCAGTGGGAACTGAGTACGCCAGTTCGGACAATGTATATCGAGATAGTTTGCGGGTACCGACTGCCCATCTAACCCAAACTGGTAAACTAGGCTATCGAGCTTATCGAGCATATCAGCGAATAGTTCGACAGAGTCATCACCTTGCAGTGCCTCTGGTAAACGTTGGATACGGGATTGGATAAGCTGCCGAACAGAATGCTGCCCTAGCTCCTTGGCCTCACTGTATCGACCGAATATCTTTGAAAAAGCATCTTGATAGCCGTTGTGATCGTCAGAGAGTAGCTTGGTTGGTAATCCACCTTCTCTGAAAACGGATCCGAGATAGTTGTTCCCTTGAGAGTTCTCGTAGCGGGAAACTGAGCGTCCCCACAGTTTCAAGCCACGTTGAACCACGGTTGAACGCTGTTGTGGTGAAAGTTCAAACCCTAGCGTCTCGTGAATAGTGTTCCAACTCCACTCGAGATTGTATTCGCGACGAAACCACTCAGAACAATAAAGTACAAATGCGCCACACCACTCAGGAGAAAAAACCGTTTTATTCACCACTTCAAAGCTTTTCGACAGTACCTCTTTTAGGATTAGGTACTCATTGAGCGACAGGTGATAACAATAGAGCGGTGACCCAAAAGGGATCCCCGTTCGACTTTTTTGAAACTGCGAGAGCCAAGTTTTGTGGTGTTCTTGATTTTTTCGATCCAACACAGAATGTATTCGGGAAGTATTCATATCCATTTGAACAATCAATCCAGTTGTAAGCAGCATAAATAGGAGCTTTCTATTAGCTATAAGCAGTCTTTACCTAGCTGAAAAAGCTTACAAACCTCAAACCCAACGAACTAGCCAAAGAGAACTATCCATAATTGCCTCAGATTAGATCTTTTTTTGTATCACTAGTTAGACTTCGCTCAACAATATGTACAATAGGTATTCAAAATGTCTTTTAGTCACACTCTTGTGCGTCCACTGACCGCTAGTAGGGAAACCCTTAATTGAATGTTCATCCAGCATAGACTGTTAATCCCATCACATTTCTGTACAATGCGCGCTCAGTCTTATTTATCTTTACACCCTCCTCGCTTGGCCGTGCATCTCCCGTTTTGAGTATGATGATACGCGCCCTCGTTGAGCATATTCGCTAGGAAACTCTTTTGATTTCAATCGCCAATATCACCATGCAGTTTGGTGCTGAACCGCTATTCGAAAATATCTCTGCCAAATTTGGTAACGGAAACCGCTACGGGTTAATCGGTGCCAATGGCTGTGGCAAATCGACCCTGATGAAAATCATGAGCGGTGCCCTCATCCCAAGTGCAGGGAATGTTTCTATCACACCAGGGCAGACGTTGGGCGAGCTGAGCCAAGACCAATTTGCCTACGAACAGTATTCAGTGA
>NZ_MUFL01000061.1:0-22322 GCF_001995355.1 Salinivibrio sp. PR919
CTCCGTTGCAGCACTTACCGATTGGTTGTCGCTTGGGCCCTCGGTGCCCTTACGCGCAACGTAAATGTGTTGAAGTGCCGCATACACAGAAAATCAAAAACCATAAGTTTGCCTGCCACTTCCCATTAAATATGGAGAATAAAAATGACCGCTCTTCTTGAAGTCGACGGGTTAAGCAAAGATTATTACCACCGCACTGGCTGGCTAAGAAAACGCGTCACCCATGCGGTGAAGCCCGTTTCTTTCYAGTTAGAAGTCGGCGAAACCATCGCTTTTGTGGGGGAAAATGGCTCGGGAAAATCGACCCTAGCACGTATGATTGCAGGCGTGATCGAACCAACATCGGGGCAGATTCGGGTCAATGGTGAAGAGCTGACGTTCAAAGATTACCAAACCCGCTGCAAGCTCATTCGCATGATCTTTCAAGACCCCAATACCTCGCTCAATCCAAGAAACCAAATTGGGCAAATTCTTGAAGGACCGCTGAAACGAAATACCAATATGACGCCGCAAGAGCGAGGCAAGCGCGTTAAAGACACCCTTCTGCGAGTGGGTTTGTTACCCGAGCATGCCTACTTTTACCCGCAAATGCTCGCCACGGGGCAAAAGCAGCGGGTGTCACTGGCACGTGCGTTAATCTTGCAACCGAGTGTGATTGTAGCCGATGAAGCCTTGAACGGGTTGGATATGTCAATGCGCTCACAGATCATCAACTTGCTGCTCGAGCTCCAAGAAGAGATGGGACTGTCGTATGTTTACGTGTCTCAACACATGGGCGTAATTAAGCATGTCACCGATAAGGTGATGGTGATGCAAAAAGGGGAAGTGGTCGAGTCAGGCAGCACAGAGTCCTTATTCGCCAATCCTCAGCATACATTGACCCAGCGTCTGATCGATAGTCACTTTACTGCGCCCATCCTCGATAGACGCTCGCGTAAATCTGCGTCGACGCGTACCTAGCTTTATCGCAGAGCCAGTCAACATAAAGGCCACACATGTGGCCTTTATTATCTCAAGCAGTTTTGCGCCTGATGTTACGCTAAACTTTGATTGATTTGTGCAAGGACGGCCGCCGGGTCATCGGCTTGTGTAATCGGACGCCCAATCACTAAGTAGTCGGAACCCGCGGCAACAGCTTGTTCTGGGGTCATAATTCGGCGCTGATCACCAGCCGCACTCCCCACCGGTCGGATCCCGGGCGTCACCAACTTAAAGGCATCGCCACACTGGGCTTTCAGCAAACTAGCTTCTTGCGCTGAACACACCACACCATCCAATCCCGACTGTTGCGTCAGCTTGGCAAGGTGCTGTACCTGAGCTTGTGGTGAGCGTTGTACCCCACTTTGGCGCAAATCCGCGTCCGTCATGCTGGTCAATACGGTAACGCCGATAAGCAATGGACGGTTGCCGCCATATGGCTCAAGCGCCTCACGTGCTGCACTCATCATCCGCTCACCGCCTGAGGCATGAACGTTCACCATCCATACCCCTAGCTCTGCCGCGGCCGCAACCGCTTTCGCACACGTGTTCGGAATATCGTGAAACTTCAGGTCAAGAAAGACATCATGACCGTATGCGTGTAATTGTTTAACCAATGCAGGCCCAAATAAGGTGAACATTTCTTTGCCCACTTTTAAACGACACGAGCCCGGCTCAATTTTATCCACAAAGGCCAATGCTTGATTCATGTCTGCATAATCTAAGGCGACGATGACTTTCGGGTCTTGCATTATTGCTCCTGATTCCTTCACAAGGTTGTTATTCTCGCACTCCGCGTGCTCCCCAGCTGTCGCAGCCATTCGCGGTGACAGCAAGATAAAAAAACGGCGATGCCACTGCATCGCCATTATTCCCCATCCAAGCCCCGAATTGGCTTAATCGCTCCCCAGTTTTTACACGAGGGGCATTGCCAATAAAGCGCATGGGTGGAAAAGCCACACTTACGACAACGGTAATGCGGCTTAACTTTAATCTGTTCTGCAACAAGGTCTTTGAGGGTATTGAGGCTGGCTTTCGCGCGCCCCTCTTCCGCCTGTTCCACATGGTATTCCATCAGCTTGTGGAAACCACGCATGGTCGGGTTACGGGTTAGTTGGCGGGTCAGGAAGCTTTGTGCCATTGCCAGGTTCTCATTGGCGCCGATCACCTCTGAGAGCATCAGTTCAGCACTGACGCCGGCTTTTTTCTCAATACATTCTTTTAAGAAACGGACAAGTTGCATTTCGCGTCCCAAGGCGCGATAACTTTGCGCGAGAAGCGGTAAAGCCTCGCTGACAAAATCAGCATCTTGCTCGAGAATGTTTTCCAGCTGCTTAATCGCCCCTTTATAGTCCTCGTGCTGAATATCAAGCTTGGCTAGCATCAGACTGGCTCTGACACAGCCTTTATCATAGGACAGGGCGCGACGTAGCAGTTGACGAGCTTTGTGCTCATTCCCCTCACCCATCTGCTGCATCGCTAACTCACAGTGAAAGTGAGCAATGTCTTTGCGCAGTTTGCTCTTACCCAATTTAACCAGTTTGGCCGCAGTGTCTATCGCTTGTTCCCACTCACGTGTTTGCTGGAAAATCGCCAAAAGCTGTTGCAGTGCAAACTCTTTATAGTCAGGCTCATCGACCAATTTGACAAAGATTTTCTCTGCGCGGTCGAAAAAGCCCGCCACCATGTAGTCTTTCGCCAACTGTTGCATGGCGAGATTACGTTGGTCGAGGGTCAGGTTAGGACGAGCAATGAGGTTTTGGTGAATGCGGATCGCTCTGTCGACTTCGCCGCGAGAGCGAAACAGGTTACCCAAGGCGAGGTGAGTATCAATCGTTTCATTATCGACTTGGAGCAGTTCAATAAAGAGATCGACCGCTTTATCCGACTGCTCAGACAGCAGTAGATTGAGTCCCGTGACATACTGGCGAGACAGATGATGTGACTGTTCTTGCCGTCGATGACGAGCATTCCTGTTACCCATATACCAGCCGTAACCGGCCGCTATTGGCAATAACAGAAACAACAGCTCTAGCATGAATTAATGTTCCTTAAGCGGGTCCGTACGCAATTTATCAAGTTCTTTGCGTTGTTTCTCTACCTGCTTACGCAATCCTCGCGCCGTTAAGCGTGCTTTGAGGTATAGCGCTCCACATACCAGCCAGCCTATGCCAAAGCCAATGACAAAGACAATACCCAAGATGACTGACAGCTTAAATTCACCTTGCGCGATAAGATAGTTAAAGTTAATCACTTCTTGGTTTTGCGCTCCCAGCGCCAAGGTGATCAAAAAGCATAACACCAGAAACAGAATGCCGAGTATTTTCACAAGTATTCCCTCATTGCGAAAGGCCTAGCGCCCCATCAATCATGATAAACCTGCCAGATGCGAGGCATCTGTCACTGTGATAGTTCCTGTGAGTTAAGCCAAGCTGCGCACCGCATTAAAGGTGTGCTTGTATCGAGGCGTAACATCCGGCGCCTGGCCTTGTGATGACTGGTACGAGATCTTACACAGGAGGTATGATTATGCAGGAAATTCATCACGCAAGCTATGATCGATAGACATAAAAAAACGGCACACCTACAGCATGCCGTTTTTTTCAGCGCACATCGCTTAACTGTAAATGTTAACGCGATCGCGAAGTTCCTTACCCGGTTTAAAATGCGGAACGTACTTACCGTCCAATTCCACTTTTTCGCCCGTTTTAGGATTACGCCCCACACGAGGCGCACRATAATGCAGTGAGAAACTACCAAAACCACGGATCTCGATGCGGTCACCGCTCTCGAGTGTGGTCGCCATGTGCTCAAGGATTTCCTTGATGGCATCCTCTACCTGCTTTGCAGATAGATGGGTTTGCTGACTACAGAGCCTTTCAAWCAACTCAGATTTGGTCATAAACACCCCGCTTTAGTATGTTTCTCAACAGTATAAATGCAGAGAGGGAAAATTTCCCCCTCTTATTGTGCATTATTCGCTCTTCGCTGCTTTGAACGCGTCAGCCATAGCGTTACCGAACGCGCCTTCTTCGGCTTTGTTCAGGCTAGCCATTGCTTCTTGCTCGTCAGCTTCGTCTTTCAGACGTACAGACAGGTTCAGAACGCGGTTCTTACGGTCAACACCGGTGAACTTCGCTTCAACGCTGTCACCAACAGCAAGTACTTGAGTCGCGTCTTCAACACGATCACGAGCCGCTTCAGAAGCGCGCAGGTAACCTTCAACACCTTCTGCTAGCTCAACAGTTGCGCCTTTCGCGTCAACAGCAGTCACTGTACCGTTAACGATAGCACCTTTTTTGTTGGCTGCCAGATAGTTGTTGAATGGGTCTTCTTCCATTTGCTTGATGCCCAGTGAGATACGCTCACGCTCAGCATCAACCTGAAGAACTACTGCAGAGATCTCGTCACCTTTCTTGTATTCGCGAACGGCTTCTTCGCCAGCCACGTTCCAAGAGATGTCAGACAGGTGAACCAGACCGTCGATGCCGCCGTCTAGACCGATGAAGATACCGAAGTCAGTGATTGACTTGATCTTACCAGTTACACGATCGCCTTTGTTCTGAGTTTCAGCGAATTGCTGCCATGGGTTGGCTTTACACTGTTTCAGACCTAGGCTGATGCGACGACGCTCTTCGTCGATGTCCAGAACCATAACTTCAACTTCGTCACCCACGTTAACCACTTTAGATGGGTGGATGTTTTTGTTGGTCCAGTCCATTTCAGACACGTGTACCAGACCTTCAACGCCTTCTTCGATTTCAACGAAGCAGCCGTAGTCAGTTAGGTTGGTTACGCGACCAGTCAGCTTGTGACCTTCTGGGTAACGGTTAGCAATTGCTACCCATGGATCTTCACCCAGTTGTTTCAGGCCTAATGATACGCGAGTACGCTCACGGTCAAACTTCAGAACTTTAACGTTGATTTCGTCACCAACATTAACGATTTCTGATGGGTGCTTAACGCGCTTCCACGCCATGTCAGTGATGTGAAGCAGGCCGTCAACGCCGCCCAGATCAACGAACGCACCGTAGTCAGTCAGGTTCTTAACGATACCTTTAACTTCCATGCCTTCTTGCAGAGAAGCTAGCAGCTCGTCACGCTCAACGCTGTTTTCTGACTCGATAACCGCACGACGAGAAACAACAACGTTGTTGCGCTTCTGGTCAAGCTTGATTACTTTGAACTCGAGCTCTTTGCCTTCCAGGTGAGAAGTGTCACGTACTGGACGAACGTCAACCAGTGAACCCGGTAGGAACGCACGGATGCCGTTCAGTTCTACGGTGAAACCACCTTTCACTTTACCGTTGATGATACCCATCACGGTTTCAGCTTCTTCGTACGCTTTCTCTAGCTGGATCCAAGCTTCGTGACGCTTAGCTTTCTCACGAGAAAGCTGAGTTTCACCGAAACCGTCTTCCACTGCGTCCAGGGCTACGTCTACTTGACCGCCAACTTCAATTTCAAGTTCGCCAGCAGCGTTCTTGAATTGGTCAGCTGGGATAGCAGATTCAGATTTCAGGCCTGCGTCAACCAGAACGAAACCGTTCTCGATAGCAACAACAGTACCCTTAACAATAGAACCTGGGCGAGTTTCGATTTCTTTTAGAGACTCTTCAAAGAGTTGAGCAAAAGATTCAGTCATTATATTTAAATCTTCAATTTGATAAACGTCCACGGGTATCCTACCGCATGGGGTTGTTAAATATGTTAGCCATCATCCTTGCAGCTAACGGTTATAGACTGCTTATGCAGCCGATAATTTGCTTTCAATAAACGCCAGCGCTTGCTCGATCACCTCGTCGATTGACAATGAGGTTGAATCCAGCACCAATGCATCTGGCGCGGGGCGCAATGGTGCCACCGCTCGGTTGCGGTCACGGTCATCACGCTCTTGAATTTCACTTAAAAGGCGGTCAAAGGTAACATTAACCCCCTTTTCTTGCAACTGCTGCTGACGGCGGCGGGCACGCTCTTGTGCACTGGCATCTAAGAATATTTTCACTTCGGCCTGCGGAAAGACCACGGTGCCCATATCACGGCCATCAGCAATCAATCCCGGCTCGCCGGCAAACGCGCGTTGACGACGCAACAATGCTTCACGCACACGCGGTAACGCGGCAACTTTTGACGCCTGATTGCCGACTTGTTCGGTACGTAGCGTCGCGGAAACGTCTTCGCCTTCCAGAATCACTTTTACCAGCTCACCTTCAGCGATGAACTGTACATCTAGGTTAGCAGCCAATGGCACTAATGCATCTTCTGAGGTGGTGTCCACATCATGGTGAATCGCAGCCAATGCCAATACACGGTATATCGCGCCAGAATCTAACAAATGCCACTGCAGTTTTTCTGCTAGTCGCATACATAAGGTTCCTTTTCCAGCACCACTCGGGCCATCTACTGTAATAACAGGCGCCTGTGTCGGCATAAATCTCTCCACATTTGGTTGAGTGCGTCGACGTTGCGCTATCCAAGCGCCCTCATATAAAGGGAAGCAACGCCGATAAATCGGCGCTTATTATAGAAGAAAGCGAGGAGGAAATCACCGCCACCGTCAGTTTATCCGTACGTATGGCGGTGGGATATTCAAGACCGGCTAATGGCGGCGAGTTTTTCAAAGTAGTCTGGGAACGTTTTTGAAGTACAACCCGGGTCATTAATGGTGACTGGCGTGTCGCTCAACGCCACCAGCGAGAAGCACATCGCCATCCGGTGATCGTCATAGGTATCAATCGCCGCATGAGTCAGCTGCTGAGGCGGTTCAATGTAAAGGTAATCATCTCCCTCTTCGACCACCGCCCCCACTTTTTTCAACTCGGTTGCCATCGCATGTAAGCGGTCGGTTTCTTTTACTCGCCAATTATAAACGTTACGAATACGCGTGGGGCCTTTGGCAAACAGCGCCGCTACCCCAATGGTCATGGCAGCGTCAGGGATGTGGTTGAAGTCCATGTCCACACCATGAAGCTCGCCTTTGCGTGCAATGACGTAATCATCGCCCCACTCGATGTCAGCGCCCATTGCCGCCAACGCATCGGCAAATTGGATATCACCTTGCACACTATGACGACCAATACCGGTGACCTTCACGGCACCGCCTTTAATGGCCGCGGCCGCGAGGAAGTAAGAGGCCGATGACGCATCGCCTTCTACCATCAGATGGCCTGGCGATTGATAACGTTGCCCCGCCGGAACCACAAACCGCTGATAGTTATCGTTATGTACCTCGACGCCAAACTGAGCCATGATCGCCAAGGTAATATCAATATAGGGTTTAGATACCAAGTCGCCTTTGATGGTGATCCGCGTTTCTTCACGCGCTAACGGCGCAGCCATCAACAGGGCGGTTAAGAATTGGCTAGAAATACTGCCATCGATACTGACATCGCCGCCAGCGAGCCCCGTACCTTTAATATGTAATGGTGGGTAACCCTCGCTCTCTAAATAGCGAACCTCTGCCCCTATGGCATTGAGTGCCTCAACAAGGTGGCCAATGGGACGCTCTTTCATACGCGGCTCACCGGTTAGAGTGATCTCGCCTTCACCCAAACACAGCGCGGCCGTTAATGGGCGCATGGCCGTACCGGCATTACCTAAAAACAGCTCCAGTGGCGCTTGGGTATGAAAGGCGTGTCCCAACCCTTCCACAACACACTCAGTGCGATCGTCAGACAGCTGATAAGACACGCCTAAGTCAGTAAATGCATTGAGCATATGACGCACATCGTCACTGTTGAGCAGGTTGGTTAAGCGCGTCGTGCCGGATGCTAGCGCGGCCAGCAGTAAAGCGCGATTAGATACACTCTTTGAGCCGGGAAGGTTGATGTGACCATCGATATGAGAGATCGGGGAAAGTGTCAGTTGCTCCATTCTGGTTTAATTTCCGTGATGCTTTGTGCAACCAGAGTAACCAAAATACAAGCCATCTCACAATTATTATTTTTATCAAAGTAGAAACAAAAACGTCCCAAACGCAAAAAGCGGCTGGGACGCAAACCGTTTTACACCGCGTTAGGCGTATTTTTTCTCAAACTTCACCATGAAGCCGACTAATGCCTGAACCCCTTCAAGGGACATTGCGTTATAGATTGACGCGCGCATTCCTCCGACATCTCGATGCCCTTTCAGCGCGTGCAATCCATGCTCCATCGCTTCGGCGAGGAAGGTGTCGTCCAGCTCACTGTTAGCGAGTTGGAAGGGCACATTCATCAGTGAGCGATTATCTGGGTGAACATCATTGCGATAGAAAGAAGAGTTATCGATGCAATCGTACAACAGCGCCGCTTTCTGCTGATTGTGCGCATAAATAGCCTCAACGCCCCCTCTCTTTTTCAGCCATTTAAAGACTTCTGCTGCCAGATACCAAGCAAAGGTAGGTGGTGTATTGAACATGGATTCTTTCTCGGCCAAGACTTTGTAGTTCAACACACTCGGCAACACATCTTTAGCAAGGTGTAATAAATCATCACGCACAATCACCAAGGTCAGCCCCGCCGGACCGATATTCTTCTGCGCCCCCGCATAGATCACGCCATACTTGGACACATCTATCGGGCGAGAGAGAATGTTCGATGACATATCTGCCACGATGGGTTTGTTGGTTTCCGGCAGATCCGTGATTTCAATCCCATCAATGGTTTCATTGGGGCAAAAATGCACGTATGCGGCATCATCACTTAACAACCACTCGTTTGCCGGCAAGATAGCGCGTTTACCATCACGCTCGCGAGTCACATTGATCACATTGGGAGTGCAGTAGCGCTTGGCCTCTTTGACGGCACTCGTCGCCCAGTAACCGCCATCGACATAGTCAGCAATGGTGTTGTTACCCAGTAAGTTCATAGGTACCGCCGCAAACTGCGCGCGTGCACCACCTTGGCAAAAGAGAATGTGATAATTGTCTGGGATCACCAGTAGTTCACGTAAATCTTGCTCTGATTGACGAGCAATGGCTAAAAACTCTTTACTGCGATGAGAAATTTCCATCACCGAGGTACCAAGACCGTTCCAATTGGTGAATTCTTTTTGTGCTTTTAGCATTACCTCGCGGGGAAGCATCGCGGGTCCGGCAGAAAAATTGTATACCTTGTCCATGTTGTGGAGGGGCTCCTGCTGTTTTTTATCTGCAAGACGTATCTCACGTTATGACGAAGATACATCGTTAAAAGGCGTAGCTACTGATTTAACACGTTTGCATGGGCTTTGGAAATATAGCGCGTAAAAAAGGGCGCAGATCACTGCACCCTTTTCTTGTTTTATGATTGCAACACGAGGACTTAAGCGTCTTGATCGCTATCCGTCTCACTCGGTGTGTCATCATTGTCCTCAGAGCTGGTCTCAGAGGCTGGTGCGTCACTGGTTGCATTGGCATTTGCCGCCGCTTCGTTAGCCAGTGCTTCCATTTCCTCTTCATCCGGCTCTTCGATACGCTGAAGACCAACCACTTTTTCATCATCACTGACGCGGATCAGTCGTACGCCTTGGGTATTACGGCCCACTTGGCTAACTTCTTCCGCGCGGGTACGTACCAGCGTACCGGCATTGGTGATTAACATCAGTTCATCACCGGTGCAGACCTGGATGGCACCGACAACGTCACCATTCCGCTCAGAGACTTTAATCGAGACCACACCCTTGGTCGCACGGCTCTTCGTTGGATATTCTTCCAGCGCCGTGCGTTTACCAAAGCCGTTCTCCGTCACCGTCAGGATGTCACCATCCGACTGCGGCACAATCAGGGAAACAACTTGGTCTTTCTCTGCGAGCTGAATCCCGCGGACACCTGCCGCGGTACGGCCCATTGCCCGTACTGTCTCGTTAGACGCCACAAAGCGCACTACTTTACCGAATTGCGAGAACAGCATGACTTCGCTGTTATCATCGGTCAGCTGTGCTCCGATAAGGCTATCACCTTCACGCAGGTTCACAGCGATAATGCCCGCGCTACGTGGACGGCTAAAGTCAGTCAGCGGGGTTTTCTTCACGGTACCGTGTGCGGTTGCCATAAAGACGTATTTGTCTTCTGCATATTCACGAACCGGCAGAATAGTGGTGATCCGCTCGTCGTCTTCCAATGGCAGCAAGTTGACGATCGGTTTACCGCGTGCGTTACGCGACGCATGTGGCAGTTGATACACTTTCAACCAGTACATGCGGCCACGTGTCGAGAAGCACAAGATGGTGTCGTGCGTATTTGCGACCAACAGACGCTCAATGAAATCTTCATCTTTCATGCGCGTGGCTGATTTACCTTTACCACCGCGACGCTGCGCTTCATAGTCACTCAAGGCTTGATATTTCACATATCCCTCGTGTGACCATGTCACGATGACATCTTCTTCGTTGATCAGATCTTCGATATCAATGTCAGCGCTTGCCGCCGTGATCTCGGTCAGGCGCTTATCGCCATAACTATCACGAATCGCCTCAAGCTCTTCGCGGATCACTTCCATCAAACGCTCGGTGCTGGCCAAGATATGCATTAATTCGGCAATTTGTTCCAGCAGCGATTTGTATTCATCAAGGATCTTGTCGTGCTCGAGCCCAGTCAGCTTATGCAGACGCAAATCCAGAATCGCTTGCGCTTGTTGCTCAGTCAGATAGTAGGAGCCGTCATCACGTGCACCAAACTCAGGCGCTAACCACTCAGGGCGTGCGGAGTCAACACCCGCCGCTTCCAACATGGCAGACACCCCACCTAAGCTCCAGCCTTGCGCTTGTAGCTCTTGTTTGGCAACTGCTGGGGTCGGCGCTCGGCGAATAAGCTCGATCACTTCATCGATGTTAGCCAGCGCAACCGCTAGACCTTCAAGGATGTGTGCACGCTCACGCGCTTTGCGTAATTCATACACGGTACGACGAGTGACCACTTCACGGCGGTGATTGACAAAACACTCCAACATCCCTTTGATGTTGAAGAGTTTTGGCTGGTTGTTATCCAGCGCCACCATGTTGATACCAAACGACGTTTGCAACTGAGTCTGGGCATACAGGTTGTTGAGAACGACTTCTGCCACCGCGTCGCGGCGGCATTCGATCACAATCCGCATCCCGTCTTTATCTGACTCGTCACGCAGTGCTGAAATGCCCTCAATTTTCTTATCTTTGACAAGCTCAGCAATCTTTTCAATCAGGCGCGCTTTGTTAACTTGATACGGGATCTCATTGACAACAATGGTTTCTTTACCATGTTTATCCGCTTCGATCTCCGCCTTCGCACGTAAATAGATTTTGCCTCGGCCGGTCTTATAAGCATCTTCGATGCCTTTACGGCCGTTGATCATCGCCGCGGTCGGGAAATCAGGACCCGGAATGTGCTCCATCAGCTCATCAATGGTGATATCTTCGTTATCGATATACGCCAGACAGCCGTTGATCACTTCGGTGATGTTATGAGGTGGGATGTTGGTTGCCATCCCCACCGCGATACCAGAGGCGCCATTCACTAACAAGTTAGGCACGCGCGTCGGTAATACATCAGGGATTTGCTCCGTACCGTCATAGTTAGGTACGTAGTCCACTGTTTCTTTATCTAGATCCGCGAGGAGTTCATGGGCAATTTTTGCCATGCGCACTTCGGTGTAACGCATCGCCGCGGCCGAGTCACCATCAATGGAGCCAAAGTTACCTTGGCCATCCACCAGCATATAACGCAGTGAGAAAGGCTGCGCCATACGAACAATAGTGTCGTAAACCGCGCTATCACCGTGTGGGTGGTATTTACCGATTACGTCACCGACCACACGGGCCGATTTTTTATATGGCTTGTTCCAGTCGTTGCCAAGTACATTCATCGCGAATAAAACGCGGCGGTGTACTGGCTTTAGGCCATCACGCACGTCAGGAAGAGCTCGGCCAACAATGACAGACATTGCATAGTCGAGATACGAGCTTTTCAGCTCCTCTTCGATATTGACTGGCGTGATCTCTTTAGCAAGATCGCTCATGGAGCCAACATCCCTCAAATAATGTTTGCGTATTCAAATACGTGACCACGGAGGATAACACAAACCCACTCGCTAGACACGTGAATATGGCTAAGATGTATCATAGATCTCGTTAGAAAAGCCTCTCAACGCGTCTATGCGGGTAAAAACCCATCACTTCCGTGTCTGGCTATCAAGAATTAAAAATAAAAGCCCAGAAACGTCCTCAGCGCTTATTTACTTTTTCTATTTACCGTATTGCAGCGTCATCTTCATCCTTTATCGCTTCCTATTTGCTGTCGTTTCAGCCATCTTGGCCCATACTTAAATCGTGAGAATGCGTGACATACGACGCGTAGAAAGGATTGTTGTCGACACGTTCGACTAAGGAGTAAGCAGCATGCTGACTCGTATCGTGAATGCTATCGGAATGTGCTTGATTGCCGGTAAATACATGTTAGCGTGCATCATTGCTGTCAGTGCAATGATGACTGCAACCTTGTAACCACTATATCACGCGGCCGGGCTGGCGAGCCGCGTTTATCGCTCACCGACACTTGGCGGGACCACTAAGCTCGCTTATCCTGCAGCGCCCTTTTGCGTGCCCAATACCACCAATTACACTTCCTTTGTTCCACGCGTTCCCGAGCTGCAACTACACAGCATTTGGGTATATAATGCAGCAAAACCAATAAGGAAGCTGTATTTATGAGCCACGTAGCTAACGTTGACCCGGCAGAAATTCAAAAGTTTGAAGACATGGCATCACGCTGGTGGGATTTGGAAGGTGAGTTTAAACCCCTCCACCAAATCAACCCGCTACGCTTGCAGTACGTGATAGAAAAATCCGGCGGCCTGTTTGGTAAAAAGGTGTTAGACGTTGGCTGCGGCGGAGGCATTCTTGCCGAAAGCATGGCTCGCGAAGGCGCCGAGGTCACGGGACTCGATATGGGCAAAGAGCCACTGACCGTTGCACGCTTGCATGCGCTTGAATCCGGTATTGACGTACAATACATTCAGTCGACCGCCGAAGAACACGCTAACAGCTACGCCGGCCAGTACGATGTGGTGACCTGCATGGAGATGCTAGAACACGTGCCAGAACCTGCCTCAGTGATCCAGGCGTGTGCGAACATGGTCAAACCTGGCGGTCATGTTTTTTTTTCGACGCTCAACCGCAATACCAAGTCGTGGCTATTTGCCATCGTGGGCGCCGAGCACCTGCTCAAACTGGTACCGAAAGGCACTCACGACCATCATAAGTTTATTCGTCCCTCTGAACTGATGGCGATGGTCGATACCACAGCCCTCCAAGCGCGTGGTATGACCGGCTTACACTACAACCCATTAACCGGCATCTATAAGTTATCCAACGCCAATGTCGACGTGAATTATTTGCTCCACACTGTCAACCCCGCTTAAAGAGTTGAGGCATTGTATGACCACTCCCGCAACGGTTTTGTTTGATCTCGATGGCACGCTGCTAGATACCGCGCCGGATATGGGCATGGCGGCGAACCGCGTGCTCGCAGAGTACAACTTACCCCCTCTTAGCCAAGAGCAAATCTACCGCCATACCAGTCATGGAGCGCGCGGCTTACTGACCGCAGGGTTTGGTGATAAAGCCAAAGAGCAAGATCCCATCGCCTTGCGGGCCCGTTTTCTGCATCATTACGGCCAAGCGATTTGTTCGGGGACGACCTTGTACGAAGGTATCGAAGCACTCCTCGACTTGTTAGAACATCAGGCCATCTCGTGGGGCATTGTCACCAATAAACCTGAAGGGCTCACCCATCAGCTGTTAACCTTTTTTCCACGCCTGCAGCAGGCACAGGTTATTGTCGGGGCTGACACTTACGCGCACGCCAAGCCTCACCCATTGCCGCTTCTCGAGGCAGCGAAAACGCTTAATTGTGCACCAGAGCACTGCTTCTATGTCGGAGATATTGAAAATGACATGTTAGCCGCGCGTGCGGCCAATATGGGTGCCGCGGTCGCCGCGTGGGGATACACAGGTGGTGATGATGTAATCAGTAAATGGGAAGCAGATCATATTTTCGCCACACCACACCATCTCAGTGCCTTTATTGGATCCTAATCACACCCCACAAACCGTGGGGTTTGTTGCCTTTTCAATCAGTTAAATCGGATCACTGTTCGAGCCCAAGATCAATCAAAATAAATTTTTTTTCTTGGCCTTTTTACTGTTTCAACGATTGAAATTCTCGCTAATCTTGGCGCACTTGGAACGCTAGGTTGGTGATTACTAACTTGCGTTATAACATCCCCAAGATATCCACACCTCATCAGCGTGTCGCTCTCTTGCAATATCGCGGTTATATCACTATCTTGTAACGCATCGACAAGCCGACCCCTATATATAGTGTATGAGCGACGCAACGTCCGCATAGAGGCCGACCAAAAAATCATCAGGCATTTTATAAAATCTTGCGAAAATAGCAGTTTGGCAAGGAAATATTGGGAAAGCACACAAAATGAACCAAGAAATAACCGTACTCAAGCGTGATGGACGCAAAGAAAATTTAAACCTCGATAAAATCCATCGCGTTGTTACTTGGGCTGCAGAAGGCCTCACCAACGTCTCCGTTTCTCTCGTCGAGATGCGCTCTCACATCCAGTTTTACGATGGCATGCGTACTGAAGACATTCATGAGACGATCATTAAAGCTGCAGCGGACCTGATTTCAGAAGAAAGCCCAGACTATCAATACCTTGCTGCTCGCCTAGCGGTGTTCCACCTGCGTAAAAAAGCGTACGGACAGTTCGAGCCGCCCACGCTCGTGAAGCATGTGAAAAACATGGTTGAGAAGGGTAAATATGATGCCCACATTCTCGAAGACTACAGCGAAGACGAGCTCGACACCCTAGACAGCTATATCGACCACTGGCGCGATATGAACTTCTCATACGCAGCCGTGAAACAGCTGGAAGGCAAGTACTTGGTTCAAAACCGTGTGACCGGTGAAATCTACGAGAGCGCCCAGTTCCTGTATATGATGGTTGCTGCGTGCTTGTTCGCTGCCTATCCAAAAGAAACGCGCCTTGATTATATCCGTCGTTTCTATGATGCGGTTTCTCAGTTCAAGATCTCATTGCCTACGCCAATTATGTCTGGGGTACGCACACCAACGCGCCAGTTTAGCTCGTGTGTACTGATCGAGTGCGACGATAGCCTAGACTCGATCAACGCGACCTCTAGCGCCATTGTTCGCTACGTATCTCAGCGAGCGGGGATTGGTATCAATGCCGGCCGTATCCGCGCGTTGGGTAGCCCAATTCGTGGAGGTGAAGCTTTCCATACGGGTTGTATTCCGTTTTATAAATATTTCCAAACTGCTGTTAAATGCTGTTCGCAAGGCGGTGTGCGCGGTGGTGCAGCCACCTTGTTCTACCCTATTTGGCACCGTGAAGTTGAATCCCTGCTGGTATTGAAAAATAACCGTGGTGTCGAAGAAAACCGTGTGCGTCACATGGATTACGGTGTGCAGATCAACAAACTGATGTACACCCGCCTACTCAAAGGTGGCAACATCTCCTTGTTCTCGCCGTCTGATGTGCCGGGACTGTATGATGCTTTCTTCGAAGACCAAGAGAAGTTTGAGCGTCTGTACACCCAGTATGAAGCGGATGCCTCTATTCAGCGTGAAACGGTCAAAGCTGTCGATCTTTTCTCTCTAATGATGCAAGAGCGCGCATCAACCGGTCGTATCTATATCCAAAACGTGGATCACTGTAATACGCACAGCCCATTCGATGCGTCTGTGGCGCCAATTCGTCAGTCCAACCTGTGTTTGGAAATTGCACTGCCGACCAAGCCACTCAACAATGTTGAAGACGAAAACGGTGAAATTGCGCTGTGTACCCTCTCGGCATTTAACTTGGGTGCGCTGGAGTCACTGGACGAGCTTAGCGAGTTGGCCGATCTGACCATCCGTGCACTGGATGCCCTGCTTGATTACCAAGACTACCCGCTACCGGCAGCACGTAAAGCGACCATGAACCGCCGTACCTTGGGTGTCGGTGTGATTAACTTTGCTTACTACCTAGCGAAGCATGGCGTACGTTATTCCGATGGCAGCGCAAACGGTCTGACTCACCGCACCTTTGAAGCGATTCAGTATCACTTGCTTCGCGCCTCTGTTGAGCTTGCAAAAGAGAAAGGCGCGTGCCCTGCGTTTAACGAGACTACCTATTCGCAAGGTATTCTGCCAATTGATACCTACAAGAAAGATCTGGATGGTATCTGTGACGAGCCTCTGCACTTAGATTGGGAGACGCTGCGTAAAGACATTCAAACGTATGGCTTACGTAACTCAACATTGACCGCCTTGATGCCATCAGAGACGTCATCACAAATCTCAAATGCCACCAATGGCATTGAGCCACCTCGTGGTTACGTATCGGTAAAAGCATCGAAGGACGGTATCCTCAAGCAGGTCGTGCCGGAATTCCATAAATACAAGAATAACTACGAGCTGCTCTGGAACATTGGTAGTAATGATGGCTACTTACAGTTAGTCGGTATCATGCAAAAATTCGTCGATCAGGCGATTTCCGCCAACACCAATTATGATCCGAGCCGTCATCAAAGTGGTAAAGTTCCAATGAACCAACTACTCAAAGACCTGCTCACCGCTTATAAACTCGGGGTTAAAACCCTGTACTATCACAACACCCGTGATGGTGCGAGCGATGGTCAATCGGATCTAAGCGCTGCGCAAGCAGAAGATGATTGCGCCGGCGGTGCATGTAAGATCTAACAAATTGGGGTAAGGGCCTGCGGGCCCTTTTCTAGAGGTTAATAGGATTCATGACTTACAGTACGTTTTCTAAAGTCAACAACGACCCATTGAAAGAGCCAATGTTCTTTGGCCAATCGGTCAACGTGGCGCGTTACGACCAACAAAAATATGAAATTTTTGAAAAGCTGATCGAAAAACAGCTTTCTTTCTTTTGGCGCCCAGAAGAAGTTGACGTGTCAAGTGACCGCATTGATTACAACAAGTTGCCTGAGCATGAAAAGCATATTTTCATCAGTAACTTGAAGTATCAAACGCTGCTCGATTCTATCCAAGGCCGTAGCCCGAACGTCGCCTTGCTGCCTTTGGTGTCGATTCCTGAACTGGAAACTTGGATTGAGACGTGGAGTTTCTCAGAAACCATCCACTCACGCTCATACACCCACATTATCCGTAATATCGTTGCTGATCCGGCGATTGTATTCGATGATATTGTGATGAATGAGCACATCCAGAAGCGCGCCAACGATATTGCGCAATACTATGACGACCTCATTCAAACCACTAACTACTACCACCAGTTAGGGGAAGGCACCCATACTATTAATGGCAAAACCATCAGCTTAAGCCTGCGTGCGTTAAAACGTAAGCTGTACCTGTGCCTGATGTCAGTGAATGCACTCGAAGCGATTCGTTTCTACGTCAGCTTTGCTTGTTCATTCGCCTTTGCGGAGCGTGAACTGATGGAAGGCAACGCCAAAATCATCAAATTTATTGCCCGTGATGAGGCGCTTCACCTTACAGGCACCCAGCACATGCTGAATATTTTGCGTAGCGGGCAGGACGATCCAGAAATGGCTGAGATTGCCAAAGAGTGCGAGCAAGAGTGTTTTGATCTCTTCAAAGACGCCGCCGAGCAAGAGAAAGACTGGGCAGAATACCTGTTCCGTGATGGTTCTATGATTGGCTTGAACAAAGACATTCTTTGCCAGTACGTTGAATACATCACCAACTTGCGTATGTCGGCAGTCGGCCTTGCCCCTGCATACGATAACGCCACCCAAAACCCGATTCCATGGATCAATGCGTGGCTATCTTCCGACAATGTGCAGGTTGCACCGCAAGAAGCCGAAATTAGCTCATACCTCGTGGGTCAAATCGATAACGAAGTGAGCGTTGAAGACTTTGGTGACTTCGAGCTATGACCCGAATCACGATTGAAGTGAACGGTATCAAGGTGGGTGGCAACACCCACCAAAGTTTGCTTGAACAACTTGAGCAAGCCGGTATTCAACCCGAATATCAATGCCGCAATGGCATGTGCGGTGCGTGCCGTTGTCAATTGCAACAAGGTTCGGTCAAACAAGAAGACGCGATGGCATTTGTTCGTCCCGGCGAAATTCTTACTTGCCAAAGTGCGCCACAGACCGATGTGTCAATTGAATTTGAATACCAGCCCGCAGCTAAAGCAAAAGTCGTTAATGAGTAGTGAGCCTACGCCCACTACTCCTCTCACCTTAGCGCCCAACAGGCACCGATTTAAGCAATCGTCTCAGCATCAATAAAAATGTCATCATGGCGCGCTAATGATGCGTAATCGGCAATCACCGGCTGCCCATGAAGATAACGCCTTAACATGTCCAGCAATACCGTCGCCATATAACAGCGGGCGTTGTCATGGGAGAAATGGCGTTTAAAGCTTAGTCGCTGTCCCCACTCTCCCTCGGGGGTGGAAATCGCCACGCAAATTTGTCCATGAAGCTCAGGACCACATGCTAAACCAATTTGATGCTGGCCTTGTGCAATGGCCGCGCTGGCCATGGCTAATGAGGCAGCGAGCGGGTTGGCAACGGCTTGTTCGGGCACATGCGCATTTGACATGACCCAGCCTTGCTCGACCAAGTGTGCAGCTTGACCGTTTAACGTGCTGGCTAACCATCCGCCCGTAAATTGCTCCACCACCTTTAATACCGCACCTTGACGATTGAGATCGGCGGCCAGCGCTTGCACCATCGCTTGGTTGCAACTGACAACATGATCGCCAAGGCATGATTGCACCGCATCAATGAGCTGCTCTTTATCGGGATGATCGTCAGCCATGAAGAGTTTCACTTCAATAAACGGCAGACTCGAGCGATAACCCAGCGTCACATCGTCAGGCAACGAAACAGATGCCATGGCATCGCTGATCCCCGATTCGGACAAGCCAAATGTGAACAAACGGTAACAAGAACGCGCACTGGGTGCATAGTTGTGGCTTAATTCAGGCAGAATCTGCTGCTCTACCATGCAGAAAAATTCTGAAGGCACCCCAGGTGTAAAATAGAAATGACAGCCATTTAACTGGCAATAAAAGCCACAGGCAGTGCCATTAGGGTTGTCAATGAGGCGAGCGCCATCGGGGAGCATGGCTTGTTTTAGGTTGCTTTGCGCCATAGGACGGCCATGACGCTCGTAGCGCTGCTTTAATTCATCCAGCCAGGTTTCATTGAGTGTCAGCTCTACGCCCATCGCCGACGCCATCGCTGCCGTGGTCAAATCATCAGTAGTTGGCCCTAACCCGCCATTCACAATCACCACATCCTCGGTTTGAGATAGCCGAACAAGCTCAACCGCCATCTCATCAAGCTCATCCCCGACAGTGACCCGCCGAGACATCGCAAATCCATTTTCGTACAGCATGCGGGACAGCCAAGCCGCATTGGTATCTGTGATATCGCCAAGCAAAACTTCTTCACCCGTCGACAGCATCGCGACACGTGGCATGGGTGTTTTATGTTGTTGATTGTCCACCTAGCCGCTCCTTTTGATTAGTATCCTAGAGCATTGATTATGACATCACACGCCATCACGCACTAGCCCAAGGAAATCGTACACTTTATTTTACGGCATCGTACCTGTATCATTACACTCATCAGTTTTTTAATCTGTATAAGCAGTGCACAATACGCATAAATTCACGTTATCTTTTGTGCGAACACAACAATTAACTTTTTATTTACACTGGTTAAACATTATATGAACAAGGTACTAGGAAGTTCGCTAATCATTGCAGGTACGACCATTGGCGCAGGCATGCTCGCGTTACCGCTTGCATCTGCAGGAATCGGGTTTGGCGCATCGATGGCGCTAATGGGTGTGATGTGGGCCTTGATGACCTACACCGCATTGTTGATGCTAGAAGTGCACCAATACGCCGACGCTGACGCCACCCTACACAGTCTCGCAAAACAATTTTTAGGGGATAAAGGCAAATGGCTGGCATCGTTCGCGATGCTGTTTCTTTTCTACTCACTTTGCGCTGCTTACATTGCGGGCGGTGGTAGCCAGTTGAATGAGAAACTTGCACAGTGGTCCTCGATTCAACTCCCACCCGCAGCGGGCGCGGTGCTGTTTACCTTAGTGTTTGGATTGGTGGTAACACTAGGAACCAGCAAGGTAGATTTAATCAATCGTGGGCTATTCACGCTAAAAGTGGTGTTCTTGATCTTGGCTCTAACACTACTCACTCCCCATGTATCGAGCATTAATTTGGTCGAAATGCCGGTGGAGAAAGGCTTGATGGTTGCCGCACTCCCGGTCATCTTCACCTCGTTTGGCTTCCATGGCAGCATCCCTTCGATTGTACGTTATGTGGGGATTGATTTGCCCTCCTTGCGCAAGGTGATGATTATTGGTTCAACCTTACCCCTCGCCTTGTACATTTTTTGGCAGGTCGCGAGCTTGGGGAGCGTGGCGCAGTCAATCTTGCTACAAAATGGTGAGTTGTCACAATTTGTGAAAGTCATTCAGGCAGTGGTACAACAAGACTATATTGCCTCGAGCATTTCGCTGTTCGCAGACTTGGCACTCGCCACCTCATTCTTAGGCGTGAGTTTAGGGTTGTTTGACTTTATTTCAGACAGCTTTAAGCGTCAGGACACAGTCAGTGGTCGACTGCAAACAGCAGCAATCACTTACTTACCGCCGCTTGTTTTTGCGCTTTTCTATCCACAAGGCTTTATCACTGCCCTTGGCTATGCTGCCATCGCACTGGTTATTCTTGCGGTCGTGTTGCCTGTGCTAATGGTACGTAAGGCTCGCCAGACCGTCTCTACCGACAACCATTATCAGGTCATTGGCGGTAATTTAGGCCTGAGTTTGGCGATGGTCGGCGGTATCGCTGTGGTAGTTGCGCAATTTATGGCGTAACCCTCCCGCTAACCGTACACTATCAAAACGCCCAGCTTTGGCTGGGCGTTGCTTATGGGCAATGACACGCCTATCGCTATGTGCCACTAACCACCTAAAAGTCCTCTGACCAAGGTACTCACCCCAGCTAACGTACACAGCACCAACATAGCGCGCCGAACCAGTACAGGCTTCACCTTCGGCGCGACACGATAGGCTAACCACGTCGCGAGTAAAACCGCGGGCWCCGCGAATGCGGCTTGCTGAACATGCCACCAGGTAAGATAGTCCGTCGCGCCCAGCGCAATCAAAGACAAGATACAGCTAATCACAAAGTAGCCGGCCAAGCAGGCACGCATCTTATTCACTTCCGCATGCTGTAATACCAGTGCCATCGGCGGTCCACCGATGCTGGTTGTGGTGCCCATGATCCCCGATGTAAACCCAGCAATAAAGAAGTTGAGGCGATTCGGTGCGATGTTGAGACGTGCAATACTGGCAAACACTGCCAGCAAGACCGCCGTGCCAATGATGATTTCTAGCATTTGCGTGGTGACCACCAACATAATGGCACCTGCTAGCATGGTGCCAGGCACACGCCCCAAGTATGCCCAGCTCAAATCACGAAAGGACAGTTGGTGGCGATACTGCCACGCATTAATACTCGCAAGGGTCAGCCCCACCATTGAAATAGTGGTGGGGACCAATTTCGGGTCAATCATAAGTAGCAGTGGCGCAGCGACAATCGCCATGCCAAAACCAATTAAACTTTGCACAAAACAGCCCAAGCCTAGGATCACGGCCACGGCAAATGACACACTTAAATCTGCCATAGTAAAGCTTCTTTATATTAAGTTATTTGCGCGAAATTTTAGCGGCTAAGCGCACGCGACACTATCACTCATTAACAGATTGATTACTCTGGCGTGTCAATTCTACGTAACACGTAAGCAACGTGCTGGCGAAGCGCCGCTCTTAGCGACGCGTGGCATGAATAAGCAGATTGCGCGGCGTTAAGCTCGGCGCACAAAATTGGACCAGATCGACGTGATAGTTATGTTGCTCAAGATACAGCACCCGATCGAGCGCTAGCCAAAGCTCTAACGCTCGGCGGAACGCAGACTTCACGACATTGATTTGTTCCAGAATCACAAATCTCGCCTCTCCCCGAGCCAAATACGGCGTAAAGTCGGTATTGCTAGATACGGTTAAGCCTTTTTGCGTCGCTCCCCAATGACAAAACGCCTCAAAGCCATCATTCAGTTGCGACTTTTGAAGCGCCGGCAGCGGTAAATACTGGTCAGACTGAAAAGCGTCACGCTGCCACTCATCAAACCCTAACCGGTACGTGACTTCTTGATAGCGCTGACGACGGACACGCTCACCACCGGTTGCCGCTTCTTGAACCGCAATTTTGAGATCGGTTTTGCTCAGGACCAATCCTGCTTGCTGCCCCGCATTCGACAGAGGTTGATACGTCTTACCC
>NZ_MUFL01000062.1:0-22269 GCF_001995355.1 Salinivibrio sp. PR919
CACTGAGGCAGCATAGAACACTATAACCAGTAACCAGTTTTTCATACTCACACTCCGTCTTTTTGTTCTTTCGCGTTATTAACCCTAGTCAAAGGATGGATACCGAGAAAGCACATAATAGGAGTGAGAGCGCAGTCATGAATAAAAAGTGAAAAAAGCCGCCACATGCGTGGCGGCAATTTTTTAACAGTTACCGAGGCATAAAGGTATTTTTGTAAAACCCATAGAATCCTGAATCCGGCGCATGAAATTCGACCCCACCGAATAAGCGCAGCGCTTTCCCGTCGCCCTGGGTCTGTTGCTTGGGTTCGATAGCACCAAAACGTTTATAGCGATTTTGAGAGACAAGAATAAATTCATGTCTACCATCGCGGTCTCCTTCCGGCGGCGAGTAGTGACCGACAATATTCAGCCCAATGCTAAGTGAGTCCTCTGGTAACGGCATATCTTGCAGTAACCGTACCTGTGTAAAGTTGCCATCGCTATCACGCTCGATAATCGTCTGATATAGACGACGATCTTCTTCTGCAACACCATCCAGTTTAAGGGTGTAGAAGATACTCACCATCTCCCCAGTACAAACGAGCGTTAATGATGGGAAATCATCATCCGGGTAGCCATCGGTAAAATCGTCCGTGATAAGCGACACCAGCCCATCTTTGATTTGATACACATGCTTGTCTTCGCATACCACAATAAAGATGCATGACTGTTGCTGGTGTACCGCAACAATATCGAGTATGTCCTGAGCACGTGAATCCTGCAGCTGAATAGCATCGTCTCTCTGAGGAGCCACCTCGATACCATCGGTATGATATAGTGTGTTTTGATAACTACTATCTCTACACAGAAAGACTGCCTGGTTAGCGTTGTTTTTATTTACACTTTCACAAGCTATCGTGCACTCGTCGATATGGGTATAAGGGTTCCAGTGATCATAATCAAAGCTATCTGTAAACCCGTCTCTAAAAAAGCTATCCGTCCAGCCATATTCGGGCGCATCGAAATTACCACCAAAGTAATAAGTGCGCTCCGTTTTTGGCGAAGACACCATTGCTCCTAAATGTGTGCGGGTTTCATTATCCTCGATAGATGGCAGCCCATCCCAGCTAGTGTTCATCGTTTTTACATCAAATGGTCTAAAACTGGTTTTAGACATGTAGGTTTTAGCACGGCAAATGTACTGTCCTACGTCGGCATGAATGAGACCTGCTGGTTGCACCACGTCACTGGTATAACGCTGTATCGGCGAAGGCTCGGGCTCCGGCTGACGTAAAGCATCGAAAATCCATTGTGCAATCGCGATCACTATCCCTACGATGGCAACCACAATGCCTAATGGCCCTGCCAGCACACTCCCCATCAGTGCCGCGACCGCGAGCCCAAATGCAGCACCCGATATCAGGAAGTTAACTGAAGCCCACACAATATCCGCGGTATCACCGCTGGCAATCGCTTGACCAAGATTCCATCCGGCAATGCCGACTGCAATAAAGGCGAGCCCCACAAAACATTTACTCACCAGACTCGATACTTTGCCAAGAAATAATGACTCCGCAATTCGGCGCTCAACGTTCATAAACTTGGCAACACGACYGGYCAGTTTGCCCAGAAACTCACTAAATTTAGACATGACTTTCGCGATCTCATCGGTTATGGGTGTTCCCTTACCGAATAAGAAATGCGTCACTTTAGTGGCGAGGATCTCATAGCTAATTTGCAGCGAGGTTTCGATAAATGCGGCCCCAAGGCCAATGAGTTCGACGGGGTTATCCCACTCATCTCTGTCTGTCGCGGATGCCCACGTAAAGTGGCCAATGCCGAGTAGCAAAGTCAGCGAGGATAGAACAATGTCTGTCATACTTCGCTGGCTACTGACCGGCGTTTCCAGTTCAGGGTATTGGCTCGTCAACGCTTGCTGAGTGGCATAATTCCCTAAGGTCTCGTCGCGTAGCCCTAGTCCTTTAAACGTGTTCCAAACGGTTTGCACGCCACCGTTGTTGCTAAAGAACTGCTGCCAGAACTGGCTTTGAGTCGACGATTCATTGTTCTGCAGAATGCGAGCAACGGCGAAGAAATTCTCCTCATTGGCGAGCACAGAATACTGAWCGCTCTCACTCCCCCAGCGCAAACTAAACGCGACGCCGTTAATCACAGTGCCGAATAGTACGCGTTCGATGTCACGCAGGGCGTCCTCGGTTTTGGGCCGGTCTGCTGCAATGTTTAAAGTGCGTATTTTCGCACTCGTCGCATTCACTTTTTGAACCGCAATATTGAAGCGGTTATCGGCATTGTCGTTTACCGCACAATCGTTAAGCAGCGACTCAAGCGTACTATCTTGCTGGTAGTATGCGATCAGCTCATCTAACCAATAAGACGCATTTTGCTTGTACTGTCCCAGTGCATTATTTTGACAATAGTTTGTCGCGATCGCGTAAAGCTCATCAATGATTTGTTTGAAGGTTTCCCCTTTCTCTGCCAAGTCGATATTGGCATGCGCTTTGATCATGTCCCAACTGTTGTAGGCAAGGCGATCATTAACGTCCACATTCTCTTGCCCTTTGTAGCCATACTGTAAATATTGACTGATGTATTCAGCCATATAGTCATCAAAGTAGGTTTGATAGCGCGCATAAACATCACTCACTGACTGTTGATTATCATGCATGGCTAGTACATCGTCATTTGGCTCAACCGCACCGCCTATTTCGTCGCTSAGACCACCGTGATGGATCCGAAAGTTATGCTTCATCATATTCTGAAACATCACATGCGCGAGGTAGTTAGCTTCGTCAGTGGGCGTCTCGAAATCCACTTGGTCTAACCCTAAACCGCTATGCTCTGATGAATCCGTGTAAAAACTAATCGCATCAAGCTCACTGAGCTCTGCTGAAGTGGTTGGTGCGACCCACTGTGCCGCTTTGACAGATTTTGGTAACACGGCACCCGCCGCTATGGTTAAAACAGCCGCCGAAGAATGAGTTAAAAAACGACGGCGACTTTGGGAGCGAAGCCCTTCCCAGACATTGCATTTGCTTTTCATGATTGTCCTCTTCTCAATCGGGATTATCTTGAATGAATAAAAAAACCCGCATCTTCGGATGCGGGTTTGAGGTTATTTAACCGGTTTGATGGTCAACTCAGCATTGTTGAAACCAAGGCTAGCAAGTTCATCAGGGTCAAAGTTAGAAATCAGTTCCACCCCGTTTGCTTCGCCAGTCTTGGTCATTGGCGAAATAGAACGCTTGACGCGAGCGGAAGCCGCTTTGCCAATTGGCTTCGCTTGGCCAAGCTCAATGGTCCCTGCATACTGAGATTCCGCATAAAAGTCACCCGATACATAGGAATAGAATGGACGCAAGCTCTTCCCTGTTGCCCACTGCATGCTCTCTAAGCCATATTTTTCAATCGCCCAGCTCCAGTCCCACCATTTCACTTCGCCGGGGATGTAACGATGATGCCACTGGTAAGCAATATCGTGCTCAGGCTTGCTGCTGCGCCCCATCGTAAAGGTATGTCTTGAAGTAGGACGATTTTCAGGGTGCGAATGCCACGCGTTTCCGCTCCAACGCRAGAAACCGTCAAACATCACGTCATAACTAATATCGGCGCCAAAGCGGTACGGATAAGAAATGCTCGACCGATAAAGCTCAACGCGAATAGGGATCTCAGAGTTCGCCGGGACAAATGGACGCGCTTGTAACGTCACCTGCTCACTGCTCGAGCCGCCATTGCTGTTAGCAAAGCTTTGATTCGCCTCAAATGAAATAGTGAGCTTGGTTTTGCCTACCAATGGCCACTGAAAATCGTTTTCTGTTTGTACTTTTTGCGCAAATCCATAGGTATTGGTTTTCGACCAATTGGTGGCCTCATCGACTTTGAGATCAACCACCACTTGTTGAGGCTCGTCGAGGTTGTTGCGGGCGACAGCAGAAATCGTTTTGACTAACTGTTTATCGGACTCAACCACATCACCATGCCAGAAGTCACTGTCATTTAAGGTGTAAGCGAAGTTATCGACCTTGATAGTTGTTTTCTCGTCACAGCGATATCCATCACACCCGCCATCATTGTTACCGCGAATCAACCATTGGTCGCCAGAACGCCAAACGTTCATATCTTCACCGATGTAATCACTGTGATTGCCACCTACCCATGCATAACCAAGGTAATGTGCGAGATAGCTCAGCGGTTTGATAAATTCACTGCGGTTGTTGACTAGGGAATATTGGATATCAAGCTCAGTGCCTTCTGGTATGCTTTGAGCGGCATAATCCGGAATTTCACCCTCATCATTGATGGGATAACACCATGTATCTTTCGTTTGGCCGTAGTGTTTGATTTCACCGTTATAGCCGCTACCCATGATCGCCCAATCGCCTTCGAGTCCAGCGATTTGCCATTTCCCCATGCGCTCCATCAAGAAATGGCGGTGGGTACTCGCCTCGTCTGCCGTTAAGGGCCGATAGTTGGCTCGACATTGGTCATCGCCTAAGGTATCGAGCACGATTTGGTCAGGATAGATTCTCGCCTGAGCCACCCCCGTACTGACGAGCACTGCGATGGTGGAGAGAGTCAAGGTTGTTGTACGTGAAATTGTCGCCATTTGACGTCTTCCTTTTGTTAGGTGTTATTAGAGTCTGCCGGCCATTCCAAAGCTGACCCTTTGACCTTTCCATAGTCAATAACAAAAACAAAATGAAAAACGATGATTTAAATTCCCTTTACAGTTCATTACTTTATGCTGAATTCACATTTATTCTCAAAACGTAAAACGTGATATTTATTCAGGAAAAACTCACCCAAAAAAAGCAAATAAAATCAATTAGAGTTACTGCTCTATTATTTAGGTATGGGTTTTTAGGATAGAAAGTCGAAATAATAAGACGCCGTAAATACCTACTCGACAAGGCTCATAAAAATAAAGTTAATACTCTATTTTTCTTCCCCAGCAAGAAATTGCTCAATTTCATGAGTGGCATGCTCAATATTGAAAGGGGAATATCGAATAAGCACACTACGATTCGTCTTTCTTGAGACAAAATAAATCGTGGAATACTTGTGCTTTTTTTCTAGGTAGACGAGGCAATCACACTGACTGTGGGTTAAAAATTGCTCCATGGGAAAGTCAAGGCGCGTTTCTTGAGGATAGAAAACATAAAGGCTACCGACACGTTTCTGTGTCAGCCCGCCTCGCTGAACTAAATCACTCCAGCGCCAGCCATTGATTTTTCCTACCACAAACACGCTGCTCGCCACACATGCTAATAACATCAACGCCATCATGACACACTGGCGTATCGGTTTACTCGATACTACCTGATTGTCAGCGCCCTGCCTCGAGTCGCTAGCAGAAATACCCGTTGCAGCATTCGTCGTGGCAGGTGCTACTTTAGTTTGCTCTATGGTTGCCTGAGACTCACTGACAGTCTTGGTTTCTACCATGCCCTCGACCATGCGATAGCCTTGCTTGGGCACAGTGACTACCAACATAGGATCCGCGCTAATCGCCATTAGGCTTCGTCTCAGCGCACTGATTGATTTGGCTAACGATGTTTGACCAATGTATTCATTTCCCCACGCGTAACAAATCAAGGTTTGCTTACACACGGTCTCAGGGGCATGCAGCAACAGGCACTCCAACACCAAGGCTTCGCGGAAGCCAAGTCGGGTGGATTTGTGGTCTTGATGCAGTTTCCTAGCAACAGCGTCGAAGTAAATCATAGGCTTTTTCTTTTGATTATAAAAAACTCAATAATTCATTGCGATAGTAAACAATTTTAATTCGAAACAAGATCACATTTTACATAGAAGTGAGACCCGGACTATTAATATAAAAAATAATAACCACATAAAAAATGTGCAATTAGACATATAAAACCGATAATAAACCGCCAATAATTGTTTATTTCCCATACAAAACAGATAAATAAATCAGACACAAATTTTGCAACGATGTCAAATTATTGATTAATGAGAGAATTATTATTATGGAAGTTATTGCATAGTGAGCTATATAATACTGAGTGTTTACTCAAAACAGGTTGGCAACAACAATGAAATATATTTATAAGATAACAATGGCAGTCGTCCYTCTTATGATGTCTTCAACAGGCTTTGCTGCCATCGGGCAATACAAGATTGTGTTAGTGCATGGTTTTCAACCCGCACAACTAAAAACGCGTCCTGCTCATGATGAGGTCATACGAGATGGCGGAGACTATTGGCAAAACTTCTGGCTACAGCATGCTGATGCTCGGATTGACTGGCCTGCCCATGAGCGCATTGAAGGGAAAATAGCCTCCGATTATCTTTGGCCTGCGTTGAAAAACCTTTCCGAGCAAGAAACCTGTCTGTCCGGCTGTATTTTAGTCACCCACTCTACCGGCGACCTAGTAGCACGCTATCTGCTCGATAACCAAGAAAACTGGCTGAGCAACGCAGGGCTAGAGCCCCTCAATATTGTCGGCACCTTTGATTTTGCTGGCGCAGGTGGCGGTGTTGAGTTAGCCAACATCGCAGTAAACCTTGCCGAAGGTGGTGGCTGGCTAAACCATGCGATGAAAAAAGCCGTGTCACTTTGGATGGGACAAATGCCAACCAAAGACAACATTGGCGTACTGAACGACTTAAAAGTAGCCAATGCACGCCAATTGGCGATGTGGCCAGATAACCGAGTGCCACGTATCCGCTTTGTGGGGAATGGCTCTGACTTCTTAGGCGCCACGTCTCCCTTTATTCCGGGTAGTGATGATGGCGTGGTCGCCGCCCACTCAGCCTGTGGTGCCGCCGATGCCGATGAGTTTGATAGTTGCTCCACCACGATTGAGTTTGATGGTAAATTGGATTACGTCCATAAAGGCGTTAAACGCTTTATGCCGTTGCACTATCCGCTGTTGATGGGCGATAAGTATAGCCACCTCACCATCTTTAACCCTTGGCACAAAGGGAAGGTGACAGCGACCGATCCAGAGCTTGTGCTCGGCGATAATGCACGGATTACCGTCGAAACCGTGGAAAAAGATAGCTGGTTTGGTAAGAAATATCGCTTTGTCCGTGATTCCGACCGTGACACTTTGTCCGAGCTAGTTCATGCCCTTCCGCAATAATCCGGCTCAAGCTGTGACCTAACTAACAAAGCTGCTCTTTTGTTCACAAAGAGCAGCTAGTCAGATTTATTCATTTTTATGGGCTGTGTTAGTTTATTCGTGAATAATTAATTAGAGATTGCTATGACTAGACTGCTACTCGCAGTAACCTTGGTGGTATCCATTGGAGTTACTGCCTATCTATGGCTTGATGTTCCCGACGCTCCGCCTGCCACACCAACTGCTGAGCAGAACCATCAACAGCTGTTGCTCGACACAGCTGAATACGAGCCACCAATTCGAGAGTCTACCGCTCGAAATGGGCAATATCGTCCCGAAGAACCCGATATTGTGGAAACCTCGATGACACCAACACTCAGCTACATCGCGGCCGACTATGCGGAGCAAATCCAGCACCCCTCTTATTCGATCCCCATTCCATCCAAACAAAGCCCGTACCTACACTGGAATCGATATGTTTCCACGCCGATGCCGATCCTAGACGGCTCAGTGAAAGCGGCATTAAAGCTCAACCAATACCGCTACTTTTATCCAGAGAACATCCAGGCCTCACTGGTCACCCCAGCCTCTCTTAATCACGCGACCTTATCGGTCATTGATGTCGAGTCTAATCAGGAATTGACCCGCCTCGATGTTACGGATACCCAGTGGAATATTGAGCCAGAGGCCGATTGGCCCATTGAGCTTCGCCTCAAGGCGACACTCAGTTTTGATGGTGGCGACGATGTACTCACCGCCGACTTCCGCCTCTACCAACCCATTGCGGAAGTGAAAGGCGTTAAACCGGTTTTCGGCCGCGGGCCAGATATGGTTATTCCACTCGTTTTAGATATCGATAAAGGCGGTATTTACCGAGTGCGTGCCAATTTATTTACTGCTGACGATCAACCCGTTGCGGTGTTAACCACTAAGACACGCCTCAGTGAGGGAGAGCAATCTCTGGAGCTGCGCGCATTTCGAGCCTCAATGAGCGGCTATGGCGATGAATGGCAACTGAAAGACGTGGTGATTGAACGTATGTCGGGCTATCCCGGTGAACGGGCACAATTTGGCATCAGCCCAGAAGACCATTATTTCCTCGGCATTTTTGATACTGGGCAACTATCTGACGAGCCCTATCAAATGAGCGAGCAAGAGCGGATGCAATTAGAGTTTTTACAGCATGCCGCTCAACGGTCTTAACGGCTCAGCTTTCCATCYGAGTGACTTGCTCTCGTGCGGTATGAATACATCGACGCACAACATGAGCGGTATTAGTCCGCTGCCACGCCAATACGACGTGACTCACTAAGGGCATGTCTTCGACCGCGACCACAGCAACATGATCGCTCAGCTGTGTGGTCAATGATTCAGGCACTAGGGCAATCCCAAACCCCGCAGACACCATTGCCGTTGCTGAATGTAATTGCGGTGCCAGCGAAGCATTTGATGGCGCCAGCCCTGCCCCTTTTAGGGCATCCACTAAGGCATCGTGTAGTCCTGGGCCAATATCACGCGGAAACAGAATAATCGGGTCATCGCCTAGTTGTGACAGCGTCACGCTTTGCTGCTTAGCAAAGGTATGATTGGCGGGCACCACTAGCTTAAATGGGTCAGGAAACAGCGGCGTATGCGCCACGTGTTCACTGGCATAACATGGTAAGCGTAGAAAGGCGAGATCGACATCCTGTTGKCGCAAGGTTTCCACCAACGCTGGCATGGGTAACTCTATGGGTTGAAAATCAATGTCTGGATGGGCTTGCTGTAACCGCCGAACCAGTTCTAACACGGCTTGGCTCACTACCGTGGAGCTGGCAAATCCAAGCCGCAGTTGATTCCGCTCTCCTCGCGCCACTTGTTTGACCCGCTGCACCGCATGATCCAACTGCGTCAAGATTTTCACCGCATCATCATAAAGCACCTGACCAGCGGGTGTTAACGCCACCCCACGGGATAAGCGTTCAAATAAAGGCACCCCCACCTCTTGCTCTAGCTTTTTAATTTGCTGGCTCAGTGGTGGCTGCGCAATGCCCAACTTTTCGGCTGCGCGGGTGAAGTGTCGGCACTCTGCCACCGTTACAAAATACCGTAAATACCTTATCTCCATGACCCTGCCTCCGAGAAATCTCTGATATTCAGTATCTTACCACGTTTTTTATGTGCCATATCTTTTCGATATCAAAGCCAACTTTTTTTATATTGGATGCTATCCACGTCAGCTCGCATCATATCTATAGGTTTCATACAACAAACCGTTTGGTTATCAGAACGGTTGTTAAACACGGTTAACGAGGACGCTTTATGAGCACCCAAACCTGCCACTGTGCCGAGCACATTGCGGCCGCCTACGTTGAGCATCACCAACACACTGGAGAGGGCGAAATCTATCAAACCTCCCTGATGAGTGCCTTGATTGATGGCGTCTATGAGGGTGACACCACCATGGCCGATCTCCTCAAACATGGCGACTTCGGTCTCGGCACATTCAACCAACTCGACGGTGAGCTCATCGCCTTTGATAAAACCATATTTCAGCTGCGCGGTGATGGCTCGGCACGCCATGCCGACCCGGACCAAAAGACCCCCTTTGCGGTCATGACCTTCTTCAAGCCAGAGATCAGCCAGTCTTTTGATCACCCCATGTCGCGCCAAGAGCTGCATGATGTCATCGATAGCTTGGTGCCAAGCGATAACATTTTTTGTGCGGTTCGTATCGATGGTGCCTTTGAGCATGTGCGCACTCGCACTGTGCCCAAACAAACTCCGCCGTACAAACCTATGCTTGAGGCCATCGCTGCACAACCAGAGTTTCGCTTTGACCATGTTAATGGCGTGATTGCAGGATTTCGCAGCCCACAATATACCCAAGGGATCAATGTCGCTGGCTATCACGAGCACTTTATCACTGACACACGCCAAGGCGGTGGCCATGTCCAAGACTACGAATTGGCGTGTGGCACCTTGCAAATTGGACGGGTCTCTAAACTGGTCATTGATCTTCCGACCAATGCCAGCTTCCTCGGCGCGAATTTAACGCCGGACAACATACACGCCGCTATCGAACAAGCAGAAAAATAATATCACCTCCCATTGGGAGGCAACCTCACGAGGAGCCCAGCATGACTAAAAAAACACAGTGGGACAATGGCGCACAACTGATCGCAAATCACCTAGAGCAGCAAGGTGTGGWATACATTTTTGGTATTCCTGGTGCCAAAATCGACCGTCTCTTTGACGCGGTTGAAGACACCAACATTAAGATGATTCCCGTTCGTCACGAGGCGAATGGTGCCTTTATGGCAGGCGTCGTCGGCCGTCTAACCGGTAAGGCGGGTGTGACTATGGTGACCTCTGGCCCAGGCTGTGCCAACTTGGTCACCGGTCTGGCAACCGCAACCTCAGAAGGCGATCCCTTGGTCGCATTAGGGGGCGCCGTGAAACGGGCCGATCAACAAAAACAAACTCATCAAAGCCTTGATACCGTGAGCGTATTCCGCTCCGTCACCAAATACAGCGCCGAGGTTCAAGCCAGCACTGCTGCGTCTGAGATCCTTGCCAATGCCTTCCGCTCAGCAGAAAGCGGCCGCCCCGGCGCTGCCTTTGTCAGTCTGCCCATGGACATTCTCAACGAACCCGTGGAAAACGATATTCTCGCGCCAACCTTCCCCGCCCAGCTCGGCATGGCAGATACGCGAGCCATCAACGAGGCAGCCAGTAAAATCAAAGCGGCGAAAAATCCGGTTTTCCTCCTAGGCTTACAAGCCAGTCGCCCCGAGAATGCCGCCGCTATTCGTACTCTGCTTAATCGTACCCAATTACCCGTTCTCGGCACCTATCAGGCGGCAGGTACCGTTGATATTAGCTACTACCAGCGCTTTGCGGGTCGCGTGGGGTTGTTCAACAACCAGCCCGGTGATCTATTGCTCGCAGATGCAGACCTTATCATTACTATTGGTTTTAGCCCGATTGAATACGATCCTGAGCTTTGGAATACCCAACACACAGACATCGTGCATATTGATGTCGAGTCTGCGGAAATCGAGCACTACTATCGCCCCAGCGTTGAGCTCGTGGGTCAAATTGAGCCTACCCTGAAAGCACTCACCGAGCAGCTCGATCACCACTGGCTGATGCCGCCTACCACCGTCGATGTGCTCGAAGAAGTCGCTCACCAACGTCAAGCGATTCGGGCTTATAGCCAGTCACACCAAGAGTTTGCTTTGCATCCGTTACACCTAATCAAAGTGATGCAGGATGTGATCACCCCAGACACAACCTTGTGCTTGGACATGGGCAGTTTCCACATTTGGATTGCCCGTTACCTCAACTGCTTCCGTTCCCGTCAATTGTTGGTCTCGAACGGTCAACAAACCATGGGCGTCGCCCTTCCTTGGGGAATTGGTGCTAGCTTGCTCAATCCCGATCGCAAAGTGGTGTCCGTTTCCGGTGACGGTGGGTTTATGCAATCCAGCATGGAGCTTGAAACTGCTGTGCGCCTCAAATGCAACTTGCTACACATTATTTGGGTGGACAACGCCTACAACATGGTAGAGATGCAAGAGGTCAAAAAATATCAGCGCTTTTCCGGTGTGAAATTCGGCCCGATTGACTTTAAAGCCTACGCCGAGGCGTTTGGTGCCAAAGGTTTTGCGGTCACACGCCAAGAAGAACTTGCCAGCAAATTGAAGCAAGCCATGGACACCGAGGGACCCGCAGTGATCGCGATTCCCGTCGATTATAGTGACAACTACAAGCTAATGGCCCCTCGTGAGGCCGGCAGTATGGATCCGGTATTCGCCTAATAGATAAGTACTTTTTCAAACAAACGTGCTCCTGCCGAGCAGTATCGTGCGAGGAGCCATATTAAAACCCAAAGATGCGTGGTTTAGCGCCGTTTAAAACAAGTCTCTTATTGAGCCCTATATAACATTCGAGTCAGTTCAAATATTTAGCACATAGGACTCATTGCTTAAACCAACACATCTCTTAACATGAAGAAACTATCACAACGATAATGGAGTTCACTATGGCAACGACCCCTCGCACGGTAACGTCTCCGAAAAAATTCATCATCGGAACCGGCCTACTGGCACAACTGCCAGAAAGCATTCAAGACTTTGGTTCTAACGCGTACATTATTTGCGATGAGTTCTTTCTCGATCAGGTGAATCAAACATCGCTTCCAGCCATTGAGCGCGCAGAAGGCTTAGCCGCTCATGTCGAGAAATTTCAATACGAATGTACCCAGCAAGAAATCGATCGTAACCTTGGCATCGCCGAACAACAAAAAGCCAATGTCATTGTCGGTATTGGTGGCGGGAAAACCCTAGATTGCGCCAAAGCTGTCGCGTACGAGCGAAAAGTGCCGGTGATTTTATATCCGACCATTGCTTCAACCGATGCCCCCTGCACCGCCTTGTCAGTGATCTACAAACCTGACGGTGAGTTTGATCGCTACTTATTCTTGCCACAAAACCCAGATGCAGTGATTGCCGATACGGGCATTATTGCCAACGCGCCAGCACGCTTCTTTGCGGCAGGCGTAGGTGATGCATTGGCTACCTACTTTGAAGCACGCGCCTGTTATCGTGCCGACGGCGTTAACTTGGTCCAAAAGCGCCCTTCACGTACCGGCCTTGGCCTCGCTCAGCTTTGCTATGAGTTACTCAGCGAAAACATTGATGCCGCCATGGATGCATTAGCCAGTAAAGTCAGCACACCAGCACTGGAACAGATGATCGAAGCAACAATTTATCTCAGTGGTGTGGGCGCAGAAGCTGGCGGTCTTGCCGCCGCGCACGCGGTGAATAATGGAATGACCGCGGTGGCCGATTTGCACCATGCCCAACATGGTGAAAAAGTCGTCTTTGGCTTGCTAACCCAATTGGTACTGGAAAACGCCCCTAAAGAAGAAATTGATAATGTGGTCCGAATTATCAAAACAGCGGGTTTGCCACTCACGCTCGAACAAATGGGACTAAAAACCTTTATTGAAGAAGAGTGGCGTCAAGTTGCGCGCATCGCATGTGCAGACGGTGACACTATGGGCAATATGCCAATGACGGTCAGCGAAGACGATGTCTATCACGCCATGTTAGCCGCGAATAATATGGCAAAGCGGTATTCCGCGGCCTAAACACATCAACCAACTGACTCACCAAGCGTCCGTTTTTCCCGGGCGCTTTTTTAGTGGCGCACTACCAATCCATGCGCTGCGAGCGCGCGAGCTGTTAAGCCAGATGAAAATCAATCACAAACAACGGAGGACGTTCTGGGTAGATTTGCAAAATCAGCGCTTTCAGCTCAGTCAGCGACATTCCTTCTTGTTGCGCATGACGGGCATTAATGTCCTCGAACGCTAACGGCACAACGCTGTCGATCACAATGTCACACACATAATCATCGGTTTCTAGCTGATGCACCGCGACACGCGAACCAGGTTGATAGTGACTTTCGGACTCATCGCGAATGGTGATGGTTTTAACACCAGCGGCCACCATGGGCGTTAAGGTGGAGAAAAAGGTGATTTTGGTCGGGGCAGTCATGTTGTTTTCTTCCAAACCGTGTTGGCCTATAGTGCGATACGATTAAAAAAGCCCGCGCGCACTTGCACGCGGGCTTTCCATGCCTTGTGACGTTACGCCATCATCGGCACCAATACAAGCGTGCCAATAATCACGGTGATTAATCCGCAGAGAACTGGCACCGAGGTGCGTTTAACCACCTCAAACGGGCTGAGTTTTGCCATCCCAGATGTCGCTACGATCACTCCCGATACAGGCGAAACCGTGCGACCTAAATTAGACGCTTGCAACATGGGGATAATCAAAAACGCTGGGTTAAGCCCCATCTTCGCGGCTAATGAGGGCGCGAGTTCGACAAACGCGTAGAAAGGCGCATTGCCCGACCCGGTCGCAATCGCTGCCGCGACAGTGAGCAGGGTTAGCAACAACATCAGCGCGATACCGCCTGCGCCCGCACTTTCCGCCAAGCCCAATAAGTTGTCAATCGCACCAATCGACATCAAGCCTTGGGCAAATACGCCAGCAGCCACCAACAGCATCACGACGCCTTTAAAGGCATCCGCCATGCCTTCATAGCAGGCATCGAGATCTTCTAGCGTTCTTCTGCCATCAAATTTCTTGGTAGCAAAGTCCACCAATGCCCCCAAGAAGATCGACAAGACCACGATGGTATAAATATCAAGATACAGCCCCTCGATGGTTTTCCCATTGAACAGGAACACTCCGATAATGGGTAAAAACGGCAACACTGCGTAATAAGCAGGTGCGTGGGTTTCTATCTCAGAGACATCCACACGTTCCATCGGCGTGTTTTCTTTTTTATCCAGATATTTATTCCAAAAGTACGCCGCTGCTGCCATCACGATGATCGCACAAATAGAGACCGGCAATACGGTTTCGACCGCAAACACATGGAGAGGCAACCCGGATTTTTCCGCCGCAATCACCACATCGCCCGACGTAGGTGACAAAATAATGGCAGCGGGAGAGGCACACACCGCGGTGGCGGCAGGACGAGAAATGCCCATCGCGGTCATCATCGGGAACAAGGTGGCCATCAGAAGGACACCCAACCCAGTTGCAGAGCTGACTGCCAGCGACATTAAACATGCCACGATATAAGCCGCTACGAGCAGCACATAGGGTGACTTGATCACCGATAGCGGCTTAGAGAACTGTTTCACCACCACATTGTTGGCACCAATGTGCGACATATAGGCCGCAAAGCCACACAACAACATAATTTGCATCCCGAGGCCGCCACCTCGGTATTGCAGCATGTATTTCACGTATTCAAGCGAGTCGGTAAACAGATTGCCCGTCGACGTTAATTTAGCTGGCAGCACACTGTGTCCGATTAACCCGGTGATAATCAGTAATAAAATCCCTGCGGTTAGCAAGGTACTTGCAGCACGATAGCCTTTGACAATGAAGTAGCCCACCGCCACTGTTACAACGAGCCCAATGAGCAGTTCTAGCATAATTCACTCCGCCAGATGATAAAGATAAAAGAATGGGATGGAATTTACTCAGCTCACTGTACTAAACCCCTGCCTGTAGCACGACAACAACCAAACCCGAGCTTGATTTAAGACAAATAAAAAGCCGCCTATCAATAAAAGGCGGCTTGGCGATCACAGTTTGTCTTAGTTAAGTCATCGGCTAATGGTGGAGATCAAAACGGTCAGCGTTCATCACTTTCACCCACGCCGCCACAAAATCGTGTACAAACTTGGCTTGGTTATCATCTTGCGCGTAAAACTCGGCATAAGCGCGCAAAATTGAATTAGAGCCAAACACTAAGTCGACGCGACTTGCCGTCCACTTCACCGCACCAGAGTCGCGCGCAATGATTTCATAGCGGTTGCGGCCGACGGGTTTCCATTGATACGCCATGTCTGTCAGGTTGACAAAAAAGTCATGACTTAGCTGCCCCACTCGGTCGGTCAGTACACCTTCCGGCGCACCGCCATAATTGGTCCCAAGTACGCGCATACCACCCAGCAATACTGTCATTTCAGGGGCCGTGAGTCCCATCAATTGGGCACGGTCGAGCAGTAACTCTTCAGGCTGAACGGTGTAGTCTTTTTTCAGCCAGTTGCGGAATCCATCTGCAACCGGTTCTAGCACCTCAAACGAAGCCACATCAGTCTGCTCAAGCGTGGCATCACCACGGCCAGGAGCAAAGGGAACGTCGACGGGGAAGCCAGCCGCTTTCGCTGCTTCTTCGATGCCTTGATTGCCTGCCAGCACGATGGTGTCGGCCAAACTAATTTGATGCTTCTGGGCGATATTGCTCAGCACGTTGACGACCTTCGCCAAACGCTCCGGCTCGTTCCCTTGCCAATCTTTTTGCGGCGCCAGGCGGATCCGCGCGCCGTTCGCCCCTCCTCGTTTATCAGATTGCCGATAAGTCCGCGCACTATCCCATGCGGTCGTCACTTTCTCTGCCAGTGTCAGGCCACTGTTGGCAATATCCGCTTTTACCGCCGCGACGTCATAATCGGTGCGTCCTGCCGGTACAGGGTCTTGCCAAATCAAGTCTTCACTTGGCACATCTGGGCCGATGTAACGCGATTTAGGCCCCATGTCGCGGTGCGTGAGTTTAAACCAGGCTTTAGCAAAGGCATCCGCTAACTGCTCGGGATGTTGATAAAAACGCTCCGCAATGCTGCGATAGGTTGGGTCCATTTTGAGTGCCATGTCGGCATCCGTCATGATGGGATTACGACGAATAGAGGGGTCTTCCACATCGACAGGTTTATCTTCTTCTTTGATATCGATGGGCTCYCACTGCCACGCGCCTGCTGGGCTTTTCTTCAATTCCCACTCGTAGTTAAACAACAGATAAAAGTAGCCGTTATCCCATTGCGTGGGATGGGTGGTCCACGCCCCTTCAATGCCACTGGTGACCGTATCGCGACCAATGCCACGCGCTTGATGGTTGTTCCACCCTAAGCCTTGCTCTTCAATCGCTGCGCCTTCCGGCTCAGGGCCGAGCTGTTCCGCATCGCCATTGCCGTGACACTTACCGACTGTATGGCCACCTGCGGTGAGTGCGACCGTTTCTTCATCGTTCATCGCCATGCGCTCGAAGGTGACACGCATATCTTGCGCGGTTTTAAGCGGATCCGGATGGCCATCTACCCCTTCTGGGTTGACATAAATCAGCCCCATCATCACCGCTGCCAATGGGTTTTCCAGATCGCGTTCACCAGAGTAGCGGCTATTCTCAGCATCACTTGGCGCCAGCCATTCTTTCTCTGCGCCCCAGTAGGTATCTTTCTCAGGGTGCCAAATATCCTCGCGGCCAAATGCAAACCCATAGGGTTTTAAGCCCATCGATTCATACGCCATCGTCCCCGCCAGCAAGATCAAATCTGCCCAGCTTATTTTGTTGCCATATTTTTTCTTGATAGGCCACAACAGGCGGCGGGCCTTATCGAGGTTGGCATTATCCGGCCATGAATTTAAAGGCGCAAAACGCTGGTTACCGGTCGCACCGCCACCGCGGCCGTCGGCAATGCGATAGCTCCCCGCGGAGTGCCATGCCATGCGGATCATCAAGCCGCCATAATGCCCCCAATCGGCGGGCCACCAAGACTGACTCTCGGTCAGTAACGCTTTCACATCCTTTTTTAATGCATCGATATCGAGAGTTTTAAGCGCGGCGTGATAATCAAAATCATCATCAAAGGGGGAGGTTTTACTGTCGTGTTGATGAAGAATGTCGAGGTTTAGCGCGTTTGGCCACCAAGTTTTGTGTGCCATCGCTTCCGATGTTGCGCCACCATGCATCACGGGGCATTGACCGACCGACGTTGAGCCTTGTTGAGACATTGCTTTCTCCTTGCTCTTATTGTTCGACAAGCTCTCTTCACAGCGAATCAGCTTGCGCATTGCGTTAATAGGCAATCAGGCGAAGTGTCTGATTGTCCCGACTAATACAACGATAATAGGCATGAGACATCTGCGCTAATCTGTTTTGCCAATTACTGTGATTGCTGACACTCACCTTCACGCCTGAGTCAATTCGTCGCCTTGCTCTAACATACCTGCTCTACCATGCCCACTCACGGTTTTGTAGTACCACACGATAACCGTCCAGATCTTCAAAGGTACGCCCGTCTTTATCCCAGTAGCTATTGTAACTCGGCACAGGTTTAAACCCAGCGGCTTCAATTTGTTGACACGCAGTCTGCCATGCAGCGTGATCCGGCAAGTAAAAGACCAACAGGTTTTCCTGTGACGGTGCTGGACCGACATGGGTGCCGCGATGATGGGTAAATTCAAGGTGATAGTTGTGATGCGGGTGACCAATAATGGCACCATCAAAATCATTATGGCCCGAAAACGTCGCCAATAGCTCAAACCCCAGCCCCTCGCAATACATGTTGGTAATGTCGGCTAAATTGTCAGTGGGTCGTGCCACCCGCATCACGGTGTCTTTATCAATCATTGTGCTGACTCCTCCGGCTCGCAATTCAATGTTTGCATCATGGTGATAGAGTCTGGGGTAAACCCCAGCGCTTGATAAAACGCCTGCGCGTCCTGATTAAACGTCATCACTTCTAGTTTAATTACAGTGGCATGATTGTCTTTCGCCCATTGGGTACACGCAGCCATTAACGCTTTGCCCGCGCCGGTTCCACGCGCATCACGGTCAACCACAATGGTATTCACATGACACATGGGATCATCGACCAGATGAGGAATGTGTACAAACGATTCCAGCCTTGCCGACAAAAAGCCAATCACTTTGTTTTGATGCTCTGCCACCCAAAAGTACTTATCCGCTTCTTGCAGCGCTTGCTGCAAAAACGCCCGACCGCTTGGGCCAGGCGTTGCAAAAAGATGCGGCGCATGTTGATGGTGCATGTCACCAATTTGTACATTTAGAGCGAAGATGGCATCCAAGTCCTCAACCGAGGCGCGTCTCACTTGCATCCTTGTATCCTTTAAATCCTTTTGTGTATTAGGCGATAAAAATCTGCCCTAATACATAACCGAGCGCACAAGCGCTCACCACGCCAATTAAGCCGACCGCCATAAATGAATGGTTGAAATACCATTTACCAATTTTGGTGGTGCCGGATGCATCGAAGTTCACGGTCGCAATATCAGAAGGATAGTTGGGAATAAAGAAGTACCCATACACGGCCGGCATAATACCGATAAGCAGCGCAGGATCGAGCCCTAACCCAAGACCCACCGGCAACATCATCCGTGCGGTCGCGGCTTGCGAATTAACAACCACTGACACGATAAACAAGGCAAGTGCAAAAGACCACGGATATTGAGTGACCATCTCCACAATTCCCGACTTAAATTGCGGCATCGCGTATTGGAAGTAAGTGTCTGACATCCAAGCAATCCCGAAGATAGCAATAGCCGCCACCATCCCGGATTTAAACACCACGCCATTCGGCACATTACGCGGATCTGTTTTGGTCGCCAGTAAGATGATCCCGCCAAAGCAGAGCATCATCATTTGAATAACTACCGACATGCTGATGGCCTTACTCTCCCCTGCCACTGTGCGGATCTCTGGCCACATCGCGATAATCACAATGGTAACGATGGCACTAATGAACAGTAACACCGCATTGCGCGCGGAACGGGGTAACACCTCATCAAGTGACGTCGCGGTGGTATTTTCGATTCGCTCACGCCATTCGGGGTCTTGTAAGCGCGCTTGGTAATCCGGATCGTCATCCAGCTCTTTGCCACGGCGCAAGCTGTACAGAGACATCAGCAAGGTACCGAACAAGGTGGCGGGGACAGTCACCAACAAAATCGAGACTAACGTAATGTCATGTTGAATATCGGCAAGCTGGGCAAGGTAATAGACCACGGCTGCAGAGATCGGCGAGGCTGTAATCGCGATTTGAGAGGCAACCGACGCCGCCGCCATTGGGCGCTCCGGACGAATACCATTTTTCAACGCGACATCACCGATAATCGGCATAATGGAATACACCGCGTGACCAGTACCAAGCATAAAGGTCATGGCATAGGTGACAAACGGCGCAATCAAGGTGACGCGTTTTGGATTTTTACGCAATAATCGCTCAGCCACTTGCAGCATATACTTAAGGCCACCAGCCGCCTCCAAGATAGAAGCACAGGTGACGACCGCAAGAATAATCAGCATCACGGTCACTGGCGGTGACGTTGGCGGCATTTGGAAGATAAACACTTCAATGACCAAGCCAATCCCTGAGACCACGCCCAGCCCAATGCCCCCGTATCGGGAGCCGATATACAGCATTAGCAGTAAGAACAAGAACTCTAAATACAACATACCCTCACCTCTCTACCCGACTACGCAGGCTGTTTTTGTTATGCGTTTAGCCTAGAACTTGTGTCATGCCTGCCAAGTGGTGCCAATAGCCGTTGCAATCGTGGTTGAGCGGTTGCGGGTTATTGCCTGCTTGGTTAGCACGGAATTTGTCTACCCAGTGCAAGGTGTCAAGCGACAGTGGGCTTAACCGCACCACGTCCACCAGCCCTTGCATCGACGGTAAATCGTTAATGAGATTGGTGCACTGCCCGGACTGGGTTTGAATGCCGTTTAGCACAAATACGGCCTGACCCTCTTGTGATTCTGTTAACCGCCCATTGGGATAGTTGAGGCAGCACAGTTCGCAGTCATCTTTGGCACGGTTTTCTGAGCGCGCGGTAAAACAGCGTGCTGAATAAGCCAGTGGTAAGTAACCATAGCCAGTCACCTCCACCTCAAACTGATCGCGAATACCCAGTGCATCGCAGCCGTTCAACATATTCACCAACCAATCGCGCGAAAGCTCCACCGGCATCACCCAGCGYGTCATGCCAAGGTCAACAAATTGCTTTAATGTTTGTGGGTTATAGCAGTTGATAGCGGCCCCCACCACAAAGGGCTGCCGACGCTCACTTAAAAACTGCACCGCGCTCACGTCATTCGCTTCAATGCGAATATCATCATTGTCACAGTAGCGTTTTAGTATGCTCAACTCTGAGGGCGCTTCAATCAGCGCCATGGTCGAGAGCACCACTTGTTTACCAGACTCAGCCAGCTCACGCGCAAGCCCGATCCAGTCTTTGGTTTTCAGCTCTCGCCGCTTAGCACAGACGGTTTCACCGAGATAAATCACATCAGCTTGGCTGTCTGCTGCCGCTTGATAAAAGGCTTCAACCTCAGCCTTAGGCCAGTAATACAGGATCGGCCCGAGAGAAAATTGCATCATAATTCCTTATTGCCACTTGCGATGGTAAGCACCCAAACTGGTTTGCACCCCTTCAGAAAGACTATCGAGCGAATGCGCCCAATCCGGTGCAATATCAAACGCCTCGGGGTTGGCGACACAGCGATCAATCGCTTGACGCCATACCCGTGCAACTTGCTCCACATACGCAGGACTGCGCTGACGACCTTCGATTTTGACCGATTTGATCCCGGCGCGATAAAGCTCAGGCAGGACACTTAWAGTGTTCAAACTGGTGGGTTCTTCCAGTGCGTGATAGCGGTTGCCATCGACACAAAAACGGCCTTTGCAGAGGGTGGGATACCCCGCTTTTTCATCGGCTTGGTACCGATCAATCAAGACCCCGTTTAAGCGCGACTCCAACCCTTGCTCAGTATCTTGCCAGCGCACGAATGCTGCCGGTGAACAAGCGCCCACGGTATTGGGCGATTGGCCGGTAAGATAAGACGATAAATAGCAGCGCCCTTCAGCCATAATGCACAGACTACCGAAGGCAAATACCTCTAAATCGACATCGGTATCGCGTGCTAGTTGTTTAACTTGATGAATAGACAGCACCCGCGGCAATACCACTCGCTTAACGCCATATTGCTGCTGATAGAAACGGATCGCTCCAGCGTTAGTGGCGGATGCTTGAACAGAAAGGTGTATATCCAAATCGGGATAGGTGTTGGCGGCATAATCTAAACAAGCCATATCGGCAAGGATCAGCGCATCGGCACCATTACCGGCGGCGCTGTCAATCGCATATTGCCAGCGGCGCCAACCATCAGGATGGGCAAAGGTATTAATGGCAACGTGCAAGTCTTTGCCGTGGTCATGTACATACTGACTGGCTCGCTGCAATTTGCTGTCGGTAAAGTTCAGCCCCGCAAAGTGGCGCGCATTGGTATCATCTTTTAAGCCGACATACACCGCATCGGCGCCATGTTCGATCGCTTTTTTAACCGCCGGAATATTGCCCGCCGGACAAAGGAGCTCCATAACATTGCATTCCATTTTATGATTGTCCGGCTAAGATAAGGGCGTTGCCAACGTGGGGGGTTGATGTGTATCAAGCTCACTCAAGAAGTACGTGAAGTACTGGACATTTTATCGAATACCTCATTTACCATCGCTTTTAAGTTGATAGACACCACCTACCTGGCTGAGCACTGTCTGTCACATCTAAAATAGCTTTGAGAAGAAAAGCCATAACCATAAGCGAGTACCTATCAAACTGATCCACAGGAAAATCACTTCTTGTGCTCGAGATGCAAAACAACCCAGCTTTACATTCAATACCATATTAAAGTGTTCTTGTGGAACAAGATCCATTAACTATCCGTAGGAAAGCAGCCTGAATAAAACCTGACAGCATATAAACAATCACAGTGAATTTACATACATACAAAGATATGTCTATAAGAC